>VAXA01000146.1 GCA_005883365.1 Actinomycetota bacterium | reverse complement strand
GCGGCGGCTTCCTCCGGGGCGAATCGTTCCTCCGGATGCATGAGCAACTCGCCCTCCGCTCCGCTGACGCTCCGCAAGGGGCCGTCGTCATCTGAGGCCGGGAGGAGAAGGATCTCGGCGTATTCGGCACGGAGCAGCCGGCGCGCGGCGACGAGGAGCTGCCCGACGGCGAGGCCGAACTCCGGCACACCCTGCGTCGCGCGCATCGACTCGTAGAGGAACTCGACATGCTCGCGCTGCTCGCGCTGCTCCATGTAGCCGCGGAAGAAGAATGCACAGGCGACGACCGGAACGACGAGGAGGATCACGGCGGCGGGCCGGATCTCGAGGAGCTCGACGACCGCAAGCCCGAGCGACGCGGTCGCCAGCGCTCCGACGGTCGAGGTGACGAGCGTGCGCAGGAGCTGAGGCGCGTGGAAACGCTCCTCGGCGATGGCGATCACTGCCGAGACGAGCATGATGCCGACGACATGGGCGACGGCGCAGGCGAACAGAACGAGCGCCCAGATGTGCGGCGGCGAATCGCCTGGTGCCGCGAGCGACCGGAAAATGAGCAGCGCAATCCCGCTGCAAAGAGGTAGCTCCGCGACGTTGAAGGCGAGCTTGACGAGCTGGCGCTGGCTCCGGCGCCGGTTCACCACCAGGGCGACGAGGGTGCCCGCGAGCTGTCCGATCAAGAGCCCGGCGGGAGCCGCGAGCAGCAGGCCGAAGGTCAGCCCGAGCTCCGTCAGCGACAGGCTATGCGCCTCCTTGCGGAACTGGAGGTGCACGACGAAAACCTCGGCGATGTAGAACGCAGCGGCGAGCGCCCACCACTGAAGATGCGGGCCGTGGACGAACGTCGGGCTGCCGAAGGTGCCGATGTCGAACGCCCACACGAGCGAGCACGTGAGCGCGAGAGCGCCGTTGAAGACCCAGACGCGCCGCGGCCCGTGGACGGCCTCGCGCACGGCTGCGCCGAGCGGGCGCATTGCCTCGCTCGGCGCGTGACGCGAACGGGTGAGAGGCCGGCCGCCGATCACCGGCCTCTCCCCCTAGCGATCAGCCCCAGCTCGCTCCGAGCCATGACCCACTCGACCAGCTGCTGCCGCTCCAGCTCGAGCCGCTCCAAGACGAGCCGCTCCACGAGCTGCCCGACCAGGACGAGCCGCTCCACGAGCTGCCCGACCAGGACGATCCGCTCCAGCTCGAGCCGCTCCAAGACGAGCCGCTCCACGAGCTCCCCGACCAGGACGACCCGCTCCACGAGCTGCCCGTCCAGACGGAGCCGTTCCACATCCCGCCCGACCAGCTGGACCCGATCGCTTCGAGCGCTGCCATCGTCGCCGAGACGAACGGCTTGCCGAAGATGTCCTGCTCGCCCTGGAGCGCGACCGGCCCGATCGAGATGTGGTCAGTGCCGCGCGACGCCTCGAGAGAGCCCGTGCCCGTCGAGGGCGCGTTGTACTGCTGCGACGCGGCCACAGACGGAACGGCCGCGCCGAAGACCTTGTTCATGTCGAGCTCGCCGCACCCCTCCTGCTTCCAGTTGAAGGAGGAGAGCTTGTCGCAGTTGAGCATCTGCTTCACCTGGTCCGGCGTGAGCTGCGGGTAGCGCTGGAGCAGGTCTGCGAATGACGCCTGCCGGATTGTTCTGGTCGATGTACGAGCCCGGCACGCGCAGGCCCTGCATGTGGCTGCCCGGAGCGATCAGGTCGGGCGCTCGGCAGGCCGAGCTGCAGCTCGCGGCGGTCGCCGAGTACGAGGCGACATTGTCGTCCCACGGCGTCGGCGTCCCGGTGCTGTCCGCACCACCGACCGCGAGGATCTGCGGGTCGTAGGCTGGATCGGCGAGACCCTGCGCGCTCGCACCCTTTTCGTAACCCGAGTTCCCGCCAGCCGCGACCACGACGATGCCCGCCTTCCACGCTTGCTCGACCGCGTAGGCAAGCGGATCGACCTGGTACGCCTGGGTCCCGTTGGTGCCGTACGACAGGTTGATGACGCGGATGTTCAGCCCGTTGTCGTTGCGGTGCTGCACGACCCAGTCGATCGCCGCAATCACCTGGCTCACATCGACCCCGCCGTCTGCGACGCCGACCTTGAGCGAGACGATGCGCGCGTCGGGCGCAACGCCGCGGTAGCCGCCCGGCTGGCCGTCGTTGCCGGCGATCAGCCCGGCCATGAACGTCCCGTGCCCGTTCGTGTCGAGGTACTGCAAGCTCGGATTCTGCGATTCGAGCGAGAGGTCCGGCCCGTTGATGACCTTGCCGGGCCCGTTCAGCCCCGTTACGGGGGCCACGCCTGTGTCGATGACCGCCACGTCGACGCCCTTGCCGGTGTAGCCCGCGTTCCACCAAGTCTGCACGCCGTCGGCCGCCGTCATGTTCTGCATCGAGTACGGATCGGACGTCGCGTCGTAGGCGGTGGAGCCCCACGAGGCGCCCGAGCGGACCATGCCGAGCGCCATCACCAACAGAACCGCGAGAAGCGTCGCCTGCCAAGCCCGGAACCGAGAGCCGTCGCGCTGGGTGAGGGATGACCCCACGTGTACCTCCTTCGCGACCGCCCCGTTGCCGCAGAACGAGCCGCAGTAGCCGCCAACCAGTCGCTGAAACGTAGGTGGGCATCGGAGAACGATCCTCCCGCGAAAGGGGGAGCCGTTTCGCTCGAACGAGGGATTTTGGGCTGCCGCGTACCGCCCGAAGAGCGGCGCCGGGCGACGCGCGGGCGAATAGCATCGGTCGGTGGTGAGCTCCGTCCTCGACTCGACGCCGCCGCGGTTCAGCGCAGAGGACGCTGCGCGGATCGCAGCGGAGCTCTTCGGCCTCCGCGGCAGCGTCTCCGACCTCGGCAGCGACCGCGACCAGGCTTTCCTTCTCGACGACGGCCGCGCGGGCGCCGTGATCAAGATCTCGAACAGCGGCGAGGACGCGGCGATGCTCGACTTGGAGGAGGCCGCGATCGCGCATGTCGCGGCGGTCGAGCCCGACCTCCCCGTTGCCCGACCCCTCGCGCCGCGAGCGACGTTCGACGGGCACCATGTGCGGCTGTTCGAGCTCGGGCGCGGCCGCAAGGGCGGCCCGGAGCTCGGCGACACGGCGGTGAGCGAGATCGCCGCCGTCCATGCGCGTCTCTGCCTCGCCCTCCGGTCGTTCTTCCATCCCGCGGCGGGCCGGGAGCTCCTGTGGAACCCGCACGCGACGCCACGCTTGCGGCCACTGCTGGACGCAGTCGCCGAGCCGGACAGGCGCGAGCTCGTCGCGCGTGCGCTCGACCGGTTCGAGGAGCGGGTGCTTCCGGAATGGGCCCGGTTGCGGGGCCAGGTGGTGCACGGCGACTTCAACCTCGACAACCTCCTGCTCGACGAGCAGGGCGCGGTCGTCGCGATCCTCG
>VAXA01000144.1 GCA_005883365.1 Actinomycetota bacterium | reverse complement strand
CGTCGGCCGAGTCGACGGCGAAGCTGCTGCAAAAAGCAGGCGTCGAGTTCGCGATCCTCGGCCCGCGTGAGGCGTGCACTGGCGATCCGGCCCGGCGGATGGGCAATGAGTACGTCTTCCAGGCCTACGCCGAACAGAACGTGACGACGCTGAACGAGCAGGGAGTGACGAAGATCGTCGCCAGCTGCCCCCACTGCTTCAACACCCTCGCGAACGAGTACCCCGACTTCGGCGGCTCCTACGAGGTCGTCCACCACAGCGAGCTGCTCGCCCGGCTCGTGCGCGAGGGGAGGCTGACGCCGCGAGCCGACGCGAAGCCGGTCACGTACCACGACTCCTGCTACCTCGCCCGCCACAACGACGTACGGATGGAGCCGCGCGAGCTCGTCCGCGCCGTCGGCCAACCGGTCGAGATGAAGCGGAGCGGCAAGCAGACGTTCTGCTGCGGCGCCGGCGGGGCGCACATGTGGATGGAGGAGCGCGGCCGCCCGATCAACGCCGAGCGGGTGCGGGAGGCGGCCGAGACCGGAGCGGAGACGCTCGCCGTCGCCTGTCCGTTCTGCACCGTGATGCTCGACGACGGGGTCCGCGAGACCGGCGCACCGCTCCGCGTCGCCGATGTCTCCACCCTCCTGGCCGAGTCGCTCGACGGCGAGCCCTGATGCTCGTCGGCCTCGGCCACATCGACATCGTCTGCCGCGATCTGGACCGGTCGCTCGGGTTCTACGCGGACGCGTTCGGTCCGCTGGGACTGGCCGAGCCGTTCCTCGTCCTGGGCGAGCGCGGCGAGCGGATCCACTACCTCCGCTTCCCCTTACCGGGTTCCGGCTCGCTCGGCCTGCGGCAGGCGCTCGAGGAGCAGGAGTTCCTGCTCTACGCGCCGGGACTTCACCACCTCGCGTTCGCGGTGGAGTCGCACGAGGACGTCGACAGCGTGCACGCACGGGTCGCCGGGGCGGGCGGCAAGGTATTGCACCCTCCGCGCATCTGGCCCGAGTATCACCCGGCTTACTACGCGACGTTCTTCCTCGACCCGGACGGGTTCCGGATCGAGGTGGCCGCCTCGCGCGACGCGCGCATCTCGTAGCTAGAGATCCCGTCCGAAGATCACGTGCTCGCCGATCGGCTCGAAGCCGAGCCCGCGATTGATGGCGCGTATAGCGGCGTTTTCCTCCGCGTTCGACGTCGTGACGCGCGTCACCCCGCGCGCCGCGGCCGTCCGCAGGGCGCGCCGCTTGGCCGCCGTTGCGAGCCCGCGGCCCCGATGCTCGCGCACCGTTCCCGTGAACCCGTGCTGGGCTCGCTCGCCGGCAACATTGAGGAAGGTGAACGCGACGACGTTGCCGTCCTCGTCGAGCACCGCCGTGCTCGATTCGAGGTCGACGTCCGGTTCGTTCCAGTCGCGAAGAAAGTCGTCGAGGCGGATGTCGTCGTGCCGGACCGGCCCAGGCTCGTCGAGCGCCGTCGTCTTGACCGCCTCGTATACGGCCTCCGGCGCCACCTCGGTCATCGGCACGCACCGGTAACCGGCCGGGAGCGACGGCTCCGGCACGATCCGAGGATCGACCGCGATCAGCGGCCCGCCGAGTAGCCGCGACCATCCTCGCGCGTTGGCCCACCGCTCGCCTTCCTCCGTCCAGCGAAAGAACGACGTCGCCTTCGTCGCGGAGATCTCGCCCAGGTGGTCGAGAAGCCGCCGACCGAGCTCGTCTCCGATCCCTCTCCGCCGGTACGTCTCCTCGACCGTGACGAACGCCCACGCGGCCCCCTCCGTCTTCGTCCACGTGTCGAGTCCGGCCCTGCCGGACGCCACCACTCCACCGCCCGCCTCGGCGACGAGATCGATCATCCGGGCGCGCTCCGGCTGCGTGCGGCGCATGTGCCGGATCCCGTCGGCCGAGATCACGCGCGCGTCATCGGCTGCCAGGAGCAGCTGCGCGACCGCTTCGGCGTCCCCGTCCTCCGTCTCGCGAATCAGCACAGAGCCGACCGTATCGCGTGTGCGACTTGACAACCGTGGAACGCATGTTCCACGATATGGGATCCATGGGAGCGGAGTCCGGCACCCAGGCAATCGAGCGCGCGGCGCAGCTGCTCGTGCGCGTCGTCGAGGCGCCGCAGCCGCCGTCGATCGGCGAGCTCTCCGCCCGTGCCGGACTGCCCAAGAGCACGACCTCGCGACTCGTCGGGGCTCTCGAGCGCCAGGGGCTCGTGCAGCGCCTCGGCGCGCGAGGACGGCTTCGGCCGGGGCCCGTCCTGCTCCGCTACGCGAGCCGCGACGCCTCGCAGGCGCTCGCCGCGCTCGCGCAGCCCAGCCTGAGGCGGCTCGCCGACGAGAGCGGCGAGACGATCAACCTCGCCGTCCCCGGGCCCGACGGGGTGGAGCACCTGGCCCAGGAGGACACCGCCCACTTCGTCGGCGTCACCGACTGGGTCGGCCGCCGCGTCCCGTTCGAGCTCGCCGCCAACGGCAAGTGCTTCCTCGCCTTCGGCGGCGGCGAGGTCGAGGAGGGCGACCTGATCCGCTCCCGGGGCTACGCGACCTCGATCGACGAGCTCGAGGTCGGGCTGTCGGCTCTAGCCGCCCCCGTGCTGGGCGCCGACGGCGCCGCCGTCTCCGCCCTGTCCATCTCCGGTCCGACCGCCCGCCTCACGGCCGAGCGCATCGACGAGCTCGCGCCGCTGCTGAAGGACGAGGCGGCGACCCTCACCCGACGACTGCGAGGTGCCGCATGACCCACGAAGAGATCCTGCAGGGGCTGTACGACAACACGCTCGTCGGCAACGCCCCAGAGGTGAAGGACCTCGTCAACCAGGGCCTCGAGGACGAGCTCGAGCCCGAGAAGATGCTCTACGACGCGTTGATCCCGTCCCTCGAGGAGGTCGGCGCGCGGTTCGAGCGCGGCGACTTCTTCGTCCCCGAGATGCTGATCGCCGCGCGCGCGATGCAGGGTGCGCTCGACATCCTCCGCCCCCTGCTCGCCGAGACCGGCGCGCAGCAGGTCGGCACCTACGTGATGGGCACGGTCAAGGGCGACGTGCACGACATCGGCAAGAACCTCGTCAACATCATGCTCGAGGGGGCCGGCTTCACCGTCCACGACCTCGGCGTCAACGTGGCGCCGGAGAAGTTCGTCGAGCAGGTGCAGGAGCACCAGCCCGACATCGTCGGCTTCTCGGCCTTCCTCACCACGACGATGCCGATGTTCAAGGCGAACATCAACGCGCTCGAGAAGGCGGGGATCCGCGACGACGTGATCGTGATGGTCGGCGGCGCGCCCGTGACGCAGGAGTACGCCGACAAGGTCGGCGCCGACGGCTACGCCTCCGACGCGTCGGCCGCCGTGCGGCTCGCGAAGGACCTGATCCAGCGCAAGCGGAGCCTGGTGTCTGCGTGAGCAGGCTCACGCAGACACCGGGGAGGGGGACTCGGGGGAACCGAGAGGTTCCCCCTTGCGCCGCGTCGCACCTTTGGTGCGGCGCGGCGGGAAAGACAATCCCCGCGTGATGAAGCCGGTCGCACTCGTCGAGGCCGCGATCAAGAAGCCGGTCTTCGGTTGCCACATGTGCGGCCAGTGCGTCCTCCACTCGACCGGGCTCACGTGCCCGATGGAGTGCCCGAAGACGTTGCGCAACGGCCCGTGCGGCGGCGTGCGGCCCGACGGGCACTGCGAGGTGAAGCCGGAGATGCGCTGCGTCTGGGTCAAGGCCGTCGAGCGTTCGCGCCGGCTGCCCTGGGCCGACGAGATCCACGACGTGCGCCCGCCCGTCGACAACCGCCTCGAGGGCACCTCGTCCTGGGTCAACCTCGCGACCGGGCGCGACAAGCAGACGCCGAGGGGCTGGCATGTCGAGGCTTGAGGACGCGCTCGCTGCGGGGCGCTTCGTCGTGACGTCCGAGCTCCTGTCCGTCGACTCGGGCGGCCTCGAGGCCGTGCACGAGAGGTTCGCGCCCTACGAGGACTACGTCGACGCGACGAACGCCACCGACAACACGTCGGCGCACGCGCATGCCTCCCCGCTCGCCGTGGCGATCGCCCTCAAGCAGCTCGGGATGGAGCCCGTGCTGCAGCTGACGTGCCGGGACCGGAACCGCCTCGCGCTCGAGGCCGAGCTCGCCGGCGCGGCGCTGCATGACCGCCGGCGACGAGCCCGAGGCGCGGCGCGTCTTCGACCTCGACTCGATCCAGCTGCTCGCTCTCGGCGGCACGCTGGTGCGCGGCACGTACCTCTCCGGCCGCAAGATCGATCCCCCGCCGAAGCTCTTCCTCGGCGCCGTCGAGAATCCGGGCGCGCCGCCGTACGACCACCGGGTGGATCGCGCGCTGAAGAAGGCGCGGGCCGGCGCCCGCTTCCTGCAATTGCAGGTCTCCTTCCGGCCGGAGCAGCTCGCGGCGTTCCTCACAGAGGCGGTCGCGAAGGGGCTGAGCGAGCGGTGTGCCCTGCTCCCCTCAATCTGCCTCACCCGCTCACCCGCCGCGCTGCGCTACATCGGCGAGCACGTGCCGGGGATCGAGGTACCGGCGGAGCTGATCGAGCGCTGCGAGCGCGCGCCGGACCAGGAGGCGGAGTGCTTCGAGGTCGCGTACGAGCTCGCCGTGCACGCCCGCTCCCTGCCGGGAGTCGCCGGCCTCCACCTGATCAGCTTCCGCCGCGAGGCGGGCATCGCCCGGCTCTGCGAGCGGCTCGGCATTCCACCACGAGCGGAAAGGGAGACGAGTGGATACCGTCGTCGAGTCGCCGTCTAGGTTCCAGGCCCAGCTGCAGGCCGGCGATCTCTCGCAGCTCGAGACGGACGTGGCGCAACAGGTCGCGGGCGGCGCGGACCTGCTCGACGTCAACGTCGGCGACCCGCTCGCCGACGAGGTCGACCTGATGGGCAACGCGATCCCGCTCGTGCAAGGCCTCTGCGACCTGCCGCTCTGCATCGACTCCTCGGTGATCGAGGCGCTCGAGGCAGGGCTCTCCGCCTACCAGGGCAAGGCGCTCGTCAACTCGGTGACGGGCGAGGACGAACGGCTCGAGGCGATCCTGCCGCTCGTCGCGAAGCACGGCGCAGCGGTGATCGGGCTCGCGAACGACGACGAGATCCCGATGGAGCCGGAGCGCCGCGTCGAGATCGCGAAGAAGATCGTCTCCGCCGCCGGCGACCACGGAATCCCGCCGGAGGACGTGATCATCGACCCGCTCGCAATGCCCGTCGGCG
>VAXA01000145.1 GCA_005883365.1 Actinomycetota bacterium | reverse complement strand
GCAACGGGTTCAGCCCGATCCAGCAATCCCTAAAGCCCACAGGAGCCTGTACGGACATCCGAGGCTTCGACGGTGTCTACAACCAGAACACCTGGGACGGCCGTTTCTACGACAACGGCCACTACATCGGCCACGACGAGCCTGACCTGACCTTCCTGTCGAACCGGCCGGGATCCGGGAACGACGTGACGTGGACGGAGACGCTAGGGCAGGATCCCGCCGCCGCTCCTACCGTCGCGACGCCCGGCAGCGACGTCACGCACTGGTTCGAGCTGTCCGTGGCGCCGTGGTTCTCGATGGCGCTGTGCGACCCGTACTCGTATCCGCAGACGTCGTGCACACCCAATAGCGACAGCAACGCGCCGCGTCAGGGCTACCCCGGCGCTCCGCGGCACGGTTACCCGGGCGGAGGAAGCTCGTTCCTCGAGGTGCAGTTCTATCCGCCGGGCGAGGCGCCGTTCTTCGACAACATCAGCTGCGACAACTCGCACTGGTGCGCCTCTCTGCACATCAACGACCTCGAGTGCACCCTGAACTTCGGCCATTGCAACACAAACTGCATAGAGCCGACGAACTTCGCCTTCATCCAGAAGGACGGCGTTCCGACCGGTCCCGCGGGGCCACAGGTCGCGACGCTCGCCTCGTTCACACCGAATAGCGACACGCTCCTGATGAACCCCGGGGACACGATCACCGTCCACATCTTCGACGCAGCACTCTCGGGGGGTGGTCACGCGCTCGAAGTGCACATCGACGACACGACGACCGGCGAGAGCGGATTCATGCAGGCGTCAGCCGCCAACGGCTACATGGCGACGAACATCGGCAACTGCAAGGGCATCCCGTTCAACTACGAGCCGGAATACTCGACTGCCGCGCAGGGGAACATCGTGCCCTGGGCCGCGCTGCAGACCGATATCAGCACACAATTCGAGATCGGGCATTGGACGCCGTGCTCGTCGCTGTCCGACCTGTCCACCGACTTCGGGCTTGACTTCATCACCGCGGGAGATCCCTTCTCGCTGACGTGCAACGGCCCGTACGAGGCCTCGGCCGACAGCGCCTCGGACAACCCGGAGGGGTTTGGGGGTGATGCGTTCTGCTATCCGGCGGGCGACACGCACGCTGCCCTGAACCAGTTCGGCGTCACTTCCGACCCGAACACGACGACCGGCTGCCTGGACATCCTGAGCGGCGGCGACATCGACTTCGACGGAACGTCTTACTGGCCAGACTGGCCGACCGGCACCTCGCCGACGGCCACGACGCCGGGAAGCTTCGTCCAGTCGGCGCCGACCTCGAACGGGCAGGCGTACTCGCAGTCGTTCTTCCAGACGGACGTCGCGCTCAGCGAGTCGACGTGCGGGGAGGACATCAGCGGCTGCACGGTGCCGCCGTCCGGACCGGGCAACTTCTACCCGTACTGGAGCACGATCACGAACGGCAGTCAGTGCTCGATCGTCTTCGGGAACGTCACTAGCGGCTCCGGCGTGAACGCCTTCGGTGGCGCCGCGCAGTATGGAACGGATCTCCGTCCCGTGATCGGGTACGACGAGTTCGAGGGACCCGTGACCAACGCAGTCTGTTGACGTCCGGCTGAGGAACTCGTGCACACGGAGGGCCTGCGCACGCAGGCCCTCCTCGTTTCCGCAATCCGATTGGCGCCGAATCGCATAGAGGCCTACGACTGGCCCCTCGCGAGCAGGCCGCTCCGAGGGGCCCGTCGCTCGCTGGCGGGCGGTCAGGCTGCAGCCTCGCATGCAGAATCCTCTCTACAGACGTGCACGTACAAGCCCGAGGCGAGGAGGCGCTCGTGGAAGACCCACAGATTCACGGTGCGATCGACCGGATGGTCGACGAGGAACATCAGCTCTGGCAGCGAGAGGCGGCGGGCGAGGCAACCGACGCCGACCGGCTGCGGCTGGAGGAGTTGCGCGTATCGCTCGACCAGTGCTGGGATCTCCTGCGGCAGCGGCGCGCGCGCCGCGACGCCGGCCAGAACCCCGAGGGAGCCGAGCTCAGATCTCCCCAGGTCGTCGAGCGCTACGAGCAGTGAGCCGAAACACGCTCGACATCGGAGCTTCGACATGATCTGTCTGGACGATCTCGGCGCAGCCTGGGTCACCCGGTTTGGAGGTCGCGGCGGGTCTTGCCGCTCGTGCCGAGGCTCCGCTCTTCGACCGGAAGGCACTCGAGCCGCTCGTGCACGAGTTCAACCCCGAGCTGGGCGGCCTCGACTTGCTCCCGATTGCATCGTCGACATGCTGCTCGCGGCAGCGGGACGATAGGCGTCAGGCGACCACGGGCCGGCCGAAGTCGTCGGCGGCGTTCGTCTGAAGCTCGTGCAGCTGGCTCGGCGTAGGACACCACTTCGATTCGAAGGTGCTCGCGTCCCAGCCGGCGAGCCGGGCACCCGTCTCGTAGGCTCCTTGGAGGAACGCGAGCAGCGACCCGCGTGGGTCGCGGGCGGTGCGAACCGCGTCGTAGGGAAGGAGGGCGAGCGATCCGCTGCCGAAGGCGATCCACTCGCCGACGGGGAGCGGCTGGTCGCGTAGCCCGTCCGGCTCCGGGCTCGTGTAGGAGTAGTAGGCGGCGTCGGGGCTGTTGTCGTCGCCTGCCCAGAAGCCGAAGGAGATGAGCTCTTGCGAATACGCCTCCTGGGTGACGGCGTCGGCGGCGATCGGCGGGGCCGGGCGGCCGGAGAAGCGGGTGACGGCGAGGTCGAGGCTGTGCCAGAAGAGATGGACGGGACTGGTCTTGCCGCTGAACCAGCCGCTGAACTCCTCGAACACGCCGTCGGTCCAGTCAAGGATGCGACCATAGCTCTCGATCGCCGCGCGATCCCAGGCGGCGTGCTCCCGGTCCTCCGGGAACGGCGTCGTCATCGGCACTCCGAACGGGTGCTCCTTGATCTCGACGTCCACTCCGAGCTCGCTCAGTGCCGCATGAAGACGGCCGTCGAAGTCGGCAACCGGGACGCCCTCGGCGAGGTCGAACGAGCGGACACGGCCGTCATGGGTGCGAACGAGCAGCGAGTGGTCGACGAAGTCGAAGTCGATCTGAAAGGTCGTGCCGTTGTGATGCAGCCGCCGGGTCGTGAGGCCGCGCACGTCGACGTAGAGCGGGGCATTCCACCAGTGGTTGCGCGGCGGCGCAGTCGCGAGCCGGACCTTGCCGACGATCTGGCAGTACAGGTGCAACGTGTCCTTGGTCGGCCGCCAGTCCGCAAGGTGCAGCTCAGGCAACTCCGGCAGCGTCATCTCGCCAGCGCCTCGATGAACCCCGCCGGTTCGTAGCCTCCCTCGTAGAGGACGCCGTCGATGAACAGCGTCGGCGTGCCGCGAACGACACCCGTGGCGTCGCCGCTTGCGACGTCGCGAGCGATCCGGGCCGCGACACCGCCTTTCGCACGATCGTGATCGAAGCGCGGGACGTCAAGAGCGACCTCCCTCGCGTACGCGCGCAGGTCGTCGTCTTCGAGCGCCTTCTGCCGGTGGAACAGCATCGTGTGCATCTCCCAGAACCGGCCTTGCCGCGCCGCCGCTTCGGCCGCCGCGGCAGCCGCCGAGGCGTGTGGGTGTATCTGCGTCAGCGGGAAGTGGCGGAAGGCGAGCCGGACTGCGCCCGAGAGCTCCCGCTCGACCCGCTCGATCGCGCGGAACGCCTGGCGCGAGTACGGGCACTCGTAGTCGCCGTACTCGAGGATGACCGGGCTGCCGGCCTTCCCGCGTACGTGATCGACGAGCTCGTCGAGGGGCTCGACCATCGGTTCATTGTGCCGCTGAGACGGTCGCTTCCAGCTCGGCCGTTCGCATCGGGACGTCCGCCGCGGCGTACGCCTCAGGCGCGTCGAGCGTCTCGGCCTCGAGAAGCGCGTCGGCGAGGCTGTCGAGTTGCTCGCGGTGCTCCGTCAGGAGCTGCGTGACTTCCGCGTGCGCGTCTTCGACGATGCGGTGCACTTCCTCGTCGATCAGCCACTGGGTTTGCGGCGACGCCTCGCCTGCGCCGGTGAGCAGCGGTCCTTGCCCGTCGCGTGGGAGGAGTGTCCTAGGGCCGATCTTGTCGCTCATGCCCCATCGCCCGACCATCTGGCGTGCGATCTCGGTGAGCTGCTCGAGGTCGGACTCTGCTCCGGTCGTGATCTTCCCGTAGACGACCTCTTCGGCGACGCGGCCGCCGAGGGAGACTCTGATCTTGGCCTCGAGCTCCTCGCGCGAGTAGGAGACTCGGTCGGCGTCCGGCGTCGAGAGCGTGACCCCGAGCGCCTGTCCCCGGGGGATGATCGACACCTTGCGCACTGGGTCCGCTTCGGCGGACAGCATGCCGACCAGCGCGTGCCCGGACTCGTGGTAGGCGGTCCGCTCGCGATCCGCGGGGCTGAGCAGGATTCCCCGCGGAGTGCCGAGGAGGATCTTCTCCAGCGAGTCGGTGAAGTCGGCCATGCGAACCCGGTCGTGGTCACGGCGTGCGGCGAGCAGCGCCGCCTCATTGGCCAGGTTGGCGAGGTCGGCGCCGACCATCCCGGGCGTCGTCGCCGCGAGCGCCTCGAGATCCACGTCGTCGCCGAGCGGTATCCCGCGGGTGTGCACCTCGAGGATCTTCCGGCGGCCCGTCTTGTCCGGCGGCTGCACGGCGACGCGGCGATCGAATCGCCCCGGGCGCAGGAGCGCGGGATCGAGGATCTCAGGCCGGTTGGTCGCGCCGATGACGACCACCGCCTGCGTCGACTCGAAGCCGTCCATCTCGGTGAGGATCTGGTCCAGCGTCTGCTCGCGCTCGTCGTTGGCGCCGGTGATGCCGGCCGACCCCTGGCGAGAGCGGCCGACTGCGTCGAGCTCGTCGATGAAGATGATCGACGGCGCGGCTTCTTTGGCCTTGGCGAACAGGTCGCGCACCCGTGACGCGCCGACGCCGACGATCGCCTCGATGAACTCGGAAGCTGCGATCGAGAAGAACGCGGCCTGGGCCTCGCCCGCCACGGCGCGTGCGACGAGCGTCTTGCCCGTTCCGGGTGCCCCGTACAAGAGGACGCCGTGCGGGATCCGCGCCCCGAGACGCACGTACCGGTCCGGCGTCTTCAGGAAGTCGACGATCTCCGCCAGCTCGGCCTTCGCCTCGTCGATGCCGGCCACGTCGTCGAACGTCACCTGGATCTTCGTCGGATCCACACGGCGCGCCCGCGAGCGGCCGAAGTTGCCGAGCCCGCCGAGCCCGCCGGCACCCGACTGAGCGCGGCGCGCGAGGAAATAGAACAGGCCGATGAAGAGCAGCGTCGGCCCGAACCCGAGCAGGAGCTCGCCGAGCAGCGACGACCCGGAGCTCGGGTTCTGGGCGTTCACCTGGACGCCCTTCGCCCGCAGTTCCGCCGTGAGCGCGGCGTTGTCCCAGAACGTCGGCACCTCGGTCGAGAAGAGCGTGGTCGCCTTTGCGGTCTTGCTCCCCGGTGGGTAGACGAGCTGGCGGGTGAACGTCCCGCTGATCGTGTCGCCCTTGGACGAGATCGATTTGACCGTGCCGGCCTGGACCTGGCGGAGGAAGTACGGGCTGAACGGAACCTTGACCCGCGGCTGCCCGGACGACTGCGCCATCAGCACCGAGACGAAGTTGATCGCCAGCAGCGCTCCGAGGAAGATCCAGAAGCCACGCCAGCGGTGCGGTGGACGCGGCTTGTGCTCGTCGGGCATGCCGCGGCCGTCCGGCGCCGGGGCCACCCGCCAGCGGCCCTTGTCCTGCGGCATCTTCGCCGGAGGAACCGCCTTGTTGGTGGCGTCGTCGTCGCTCAAGCCGGGAGGGAGACCCGCAGCATCCAGAGCTGTTTCTCGAGCTCGCGGACGACCTCGACGAGGACGTCCTGCGACGCAAGGTCGAGCTCGCCGAGCCGGTCCATGCGGCTGCGGATTCGCTCCGTCACGTCTGCGAGGCGCGCGACGAGCTCGCGGGTGGCGGCGTCGGTGTCGAGTGCTCCCGCGTCAACGGGGTCGATTCCGGAGCCTGCGTCCACTGCGCCGGCCCGCCCGTCGGGGGCGACGCCGAGCGCGACCGCACGTTCCGCGACCGTGTCCGAGAGTGCGCGCCAGGAGTCGACGAGCTCGTCCAGGTGCTCGTGCAACGGCTTGAACGGGCGTCCGTGGATGTTCCAGTGCAGCTGCTTGCCGATGAGGGAGAGGTCGACCAGCTCGACGAGCGTCGCCTGCAGCTCGTGGCCGACCTCATGGCGGTGGTGTTCGTCGAGCGCCGGCAGATGCGCCTCACGCGGGACCGTTGTCATCTGTCCTCCTTCGGGACCGTGCAGGACCGCGACGTCACGCTGATATTCGCACGCTTGCGATGCCGCCGGCCGTGATCTCCCGTTCGACGAGCGGCGCGACCTCTGTCCCGAAGAGCTCGATCGCGCGCATGACGTCGCGGTGGGAGACGGCGCCGATGCTGATGTGGGCGAGGTAGCGCTCCGGCCGGAACATTTCGCGGAAGGAGACGATCTTCGCGGCCACTTCGTCGGGCGAGCCGATCGCGAGCGGTCCGGAGGGCGAGGCGAGAGCCTCGTACTCCGTGCGCCCGGAAGGTGGCCAGCCGCGCTCGCGGCCGATGCGGTTCAGCAGGGCGAGGTACGAAGAGGCGAAGGCTGCGTCGGCGTCGAGGCGCGAGGGCGCGACGAAGGCATGGGTGTTGATCGCGATCCGCGGCTCACCCGTCTGGCCGGTCTCCTCCCACGTGTGCCGGTAGAGGTCCACGAATGGCCTGAAGCGTGCGGTCTCGCCGCCGATGATCGCGAGCGTCAGCGGCAGGCCGAGCGCAGCTGCCCTCACTACCGACTCGGGGGTGCCGCCGACTGCGATCCAGACGGGGAGCCGATCCTGCACCGGCCGCGGCCAGACGCCGGCGTCGTCGAGCTGCTTCCGGTGCTTGCCGCGCCAGGTGACGCGCTCGCGGTCCCGGATCGCGAGCAGCAGGTCGAGCTTCTCGGCGAAGAGTTCGTCGTAGTCGCTCAGGTCGTAGCCGAACAGCGGGAAAGACTCGATGAACGATCCGCGTCCCGCCATGATCTCAGCTCGACCGCCGGAGATCAGGTCGACGTGGGCGAACTGCTGGAAGACCCGGACGGGATCGTCCGAAGAAAGGACGGTCACGGCGCTCGAGAGCCGGATCTGCTGCGTCACCGCGGCGATCGCGGCCAGCGCCGTCGCCGGGGACGAGACGAGATAGTCGGGACGATGATGCTCGCCGACAGCGAAGAGCTTCAGGCCGAGCTCGTCGGCGAGTCGCGCCTCCTCCAGGAGGTTGCGCATCCGCTCCTCGGCGGTGACGCCTGGCTGCATGTCGGCAAAGGTGACAAGCCCGAGATCCATACCGCTCACAACGAACTTTGCGCGCTCAAGTATTCCGCTCCTACCGTCTAGACGCTTCAAGCAAGCCTGCCGTGGTAATGCTTCCTCCCGGTGGCGCCGAAGAAGAAAGAGCTTGACGCCCAGCTTCGGGACCTCGCCGAGAGACATGACGCCCTGGTCGAGATCGTGCAGCGACTCGCCACCCACACGGCCGTCGTCGCCCTGGCCCTGCGCGACCCGGAGGCGGTGCCGCCGCCCGACCTCGACGCCGCACTGACCGGCATCAGCGACATCAACACCGCCCTCCTCACCCGCTCACCGGCGAACTAAGACTCCATCCCGGGCCTTCTACACGCCCATCGAGTGGTGAGAGATACAGGATTTGCAGGCACTTTCACCACGAGAACGAGCCGCGTCATCACCGAGTCCTCACCTCGAGAGGCGAGTACGACGTGGCTGCGGCAGAAGACGCCGACTCTCGCAAGGCGGCCCCGGCTCGTCAAGCAAGGAGCGCGGCGAGGAGGATCAGTGCTGAAAGCACTTGGTCTGCGG
>VAXA01000143.1 GCA_005883365.1 Actinomycetota bacterium | reverse complement strand
CCGCCGCGATCACCGGTCTCCGCGAGGTGGACGCGGTCGGGCGGCGCGCGGCCGAAGTGTTGCCGGCGTGGGAGGAGCTGACGCGGTTGGCGGAGCTCGCAGACTCGGCGACGCCCGAGCGCGCGCGCCCGGTGACTGTTCCGATCGAGACGCCGTCGGGCGACCGCTGGGTGGCGGTCACCGGCGTCGAGTTCGACGAGGGCGTCGTGTACGCGCTGCGCGACGTCAGCGACGAGCACGCCTTCGAGCAGGCCCGAAGCGACTTCGTCGCGACCGCCTCGCACGAGCTCCGTACTCCGCTGGCTGCCGTGTACGGCGCCGCCCGCACGCTGCTGCGTACCGACATCGAGATCCCGGCCGATCAGCATGACCGGTTCCTGGAGATCATCGCGAGCGAGACGGAGCGGTTGACGACGATCGTCTCCCAGATCCTCCTCGCCGGGCAGCTCGAAGAGGGCCGCGTGGACGTGGCGACGACGGCGACCGACCTGAGGCCGCTCGTCGAGAGCGTCCTCGACTCGACCCGCGTGCGCGCACCGGAACAGATCGACCTGCGCTTCGAGCAGAACGGCGATCGCACCGTTGCGCTGGCGAATGAGGACAAGCTCCGGCAGGTGCTCGTCAACCTGCTCGACAACGCGATCAAGTACTCCCCGGACGGCGGAGACGTGGTGGTCGAGCTCGAGGGAGGGACCGGCCGCGTGCGGCTGGCCGTCCGCGACCATGGGCTCGGCATCCCGCAAGGCGAGCAGGAGCGGATCTTCGAGAAGTTCTACCGCCTCGATCCGGCCCTCACGCGCGGGGTCGGCGGCAGCGGCCTCGGCCTCTTCATCTCGCGGGAGCTCATCTCCCGGATGGGCGGTAGCCTCACGGTCCCGCTCGCCAGTGACGCGGCAACATTCACCGAGGAGACACTGATGCTCGTACTCGTGGCCGACGACGACCGCGCCGTGCGCGAGGCACTCGAGCGCGCGCTCGAGCTGCACGGCTACGAGGTCGCACTCGCGTCCGACGGAGACACGGCCCTCACCGCCGTCGATTCGCGGACGCCGGATGCGCTCGTGCTCGACGTGATGATGCCCGGGCTCGACGGTCTCGACGTGACGCGCCGGCTGCGCCGGCAGGGGAATCGCGTCCCGATCCTCCTGCTCACCGCGCGGGACGCCGTCGGCGACCGGGTGGAGGGCCTCGACGCGGGCGCGGACGACTACCTGCCCAAGCCTTACGACCTCGAGGAGCTGCTCGCTCGCCTCCGCGCGCTTCTGCGCCGCTCGAAGCCGGAGGAGCCGGGAGCGTTGCTGCGCTTCGCCGATCTGACGCTCGATCTCGGCTCGATGGACGCACGCCGGGGCGGCCGCCGCTTCGAGCTGACGACGACGGAGGCTCACCTGCTCGAGCTGTTCATGCGCAACCCCCGCCAGGTGCTGCCGCGCTCGCTCATCTACGAGCGCGTCTGGGGCTACGACTTCAGCCACTCCTCGAACGCGCTCGACGTCTACGTCGGCTATCTCCGGCGGAAGACGGAGGCGGAGGACGAATCCCGCCTCATCCACACCGTTCGCGGAACGGGCTACGTCATGCGCGAGCCGTGACGCTCCGGGCCCGCCTCACGCTCGTCGCGGCCGGCGTCGTCGCGGTCGTCGTCGCGCTGGCCTCCGCGACGACGTACTTCGTCATGCGTCACGAGCTGCAGTCCCAGCTCGACGGTTCGCTCCACAGCGCAGCGCGTTCCGTCCAGCTCAACCCCGACAGCAGCCTCCGGGGCCCAGAGGAGTTCGGAGGCAACCTCGTGGAGGTCGTCGACGCGCAAGGGAGCTACGTGAACGGCACGCCTGGTCTGCACCTGCTCGTCGACAGGTCGGTGCTCGGAGTTGCCGGACATCGCAGCCATGCCTTCTATCGGGACATCAACGCGACCGGGCGGGGTGGCGTCGAGTACGAACTGCGCGAGCTCGTCGCCCCGCTCGGGTTTCCTCTCGGGGCCGTCCTCGTCGTGAAGAACCTTCAGGAGACGAACCGAGCGCTCGAGCGGTTGCGCCTGATCCTCATCCTGGTCTCCCTCGGCGGGATCGCCGTCGCCGCGGCGGCCGGAGCGCTCGTGTCCGGCGCGACCCTATCACCCGTACGCCGGCTGACGGAAACGGCCGAGCGGATCGCAAGGACTGGCGAGCCGAGCGAGCGCGTCCCGGAGGGAGGGCGAAGCGAGCTGGCCCGTCTTGGCGCGTCGTTCAACACGATGCTCGGCGCGCTCGAGGAGTCGCTCGAGACACAGCGGCGCTTCGTCGCCGACGCCTCCCACGAGTTGCGCACGCCGCTGACGAGCCTCCAGACGAACATCGACGTCCTGCGCGGCGACGTCGAGCTCGCGCCGGAGCAGCGGCGACGGTTGCTCGACGACCTGCACCGTGAGTCGCAGGAGATGCGTGCGCTCATCGCCGGGCTGCTCGAGCTCGCCCGCGGCGGCGGGCAGGTAGAGAAGCAGCCGTTCCAGCTCGACGAGCTCGTGGAAGATGCACTAGAGCGTGCGCGCACGCGCTTCCCCAGGGTCACGTGGGAGGCGGGCGGTGTCGAGGAGACGGTCGTCGACGGCTACCGCGACCGGATGGAGCGCGCCGTCTGGAACCTGCTCGAGAACGCCGGCAAGTGGAGCGGCGAGGGCGGCTCGGTCGAGGTCTCGCTGGTGGGCGGCGAGTTGCGGGTACGGGATCACGGTCCCGGGTTCTCGGACGAGGACCGGCCGCTCGTCTTCGAGCGCTTCTACCGCTCGGCGGCGGCTCGCGCGATGCCCGGCGCCGGACTCGGCCTGGCGATCGTGCGCGAAGTGGCCGAGGCGCACGGCGGTACGGTCGTGGCGGAAAACGCGCAGGACGGCGGTGCGGTCGTGCGTCTCAGCCTCGACGGAGCCGCGCCTCCCAGCAGCGCCACAAAGATTTAACCGGCTCTTATCCGGTTTTCATGCTGCCGTGGTTCGATGCGTCCTGCATCGAACCCCTCCCGGCTCGGCCGCTATGGCGAGCCGCGGCCAGCCCGGTCCGGCGTCTTCCCGGATCCCCTGCGGTGAAGGCGCCGGGCTGAGCGGCGGTGAGGAGGCGCGGCTCGGGCCTCGGGTTAGTGCATCATCGGGGCATGCCAGTCGAAGCGATACACCTCGGTGCTCAGCGCGTCCCCGAGCTCTGGACTGTCGACTCCGTCCAGGCCGTGGCGGGGAAAGGGCTCGAAGGCGACCGTCACTTCCACCCAGACGGCGCGCCACCGGGGCAGGCGCTCACGCTCGTCGCCGCGGAGTCCGTGGAGGACGTGGGGCTTCAGCCGGGAGAAACCCGGCGCCAAGTGACCGTCCGTGGCGTGGACGTCAACGCCCTCGTCGGCAAGCGCTTCCGCGTCGGCGACGTGGAGTGCTTCGGCGTCGAGCTGTGCGAGCCATGCGCTCACCTCGAGAAAATGACGCGGCCGGGGATCATCAGAGACCTCGCTCACCGCGCCGGCATCAACGCGGACATCCTCGTCGGCGGCGTTATCCGCGTCGGCGACCAGCTCGTCGAGCTCTAGGCGCGGGTCATCAAACGCGGCGCAGTAGGAGCAGCGAGTGCTCCTGCACCGCGACGAGCGCCCGCGCTCCGAGCGGCCCCTCCGGCGCGTCGCCCGTGGCGACCTCGACCGCCCAGCGCGAGCCGAAGCGCCGCGTCGGCAACGTGAAGACGACCGGCTCCGAGTGCGCGTTGAAGACAAGCAGGAACGTGTCGCCGAAGATCGACTCGCCGTGCGGCGTCCGCTCGTGGATCTCCCGGCCGTTGAGGAACACGCCGAGCGTTCGCGTCTCGGCACTCGTCCAGTCGCGCTGTGTCATCCGCCGCCCGTCGGCCCGGAACCACCATGCGTC
Source organism: Actinomycetota bacterium (assembly GCA_005883365.1). Lineage (GTDB taxonomy): Bacteria > Actinomycetota > Thermoleophilia > Gaiellales > Gaiellaceae > Palsa-739. The sequence continues at coordinate 1,650 of VAXA01000143.1, read as the reverse complement.
GGGCAGCCCGCTCTCGCCGGCCTTCCCGGTCAGGAACGACGTCCGCCGGAAGACGGGATGCTCGCGCCGCAGCGCGATCACCCGGCGCGCGAACTCGAGCAGCTCGCGGTCGGCTCCCTCCCAGTCGAACCACGAGATCTCGTTGTCCTGGCACCACGCGTTGTTGTTGCCTCCCTGCGTTCGCCCGAGCTCGTCGCCGCCGAGCAGCATCGGCACGCCCTGCGAGAGGAGCAGCGTCGCGAGGAAGTTCCGCTGCTGCCTGGCCCGCAGTGCGAGCACAGCCTCGTCGCTGGTGGGCCCCTCGGCGCCGAGGTTCCACGAGCGATTGTCGTCGGTCCCGTCCCGGCTGTCCTCTCCGTTCGCCTCGTTGTGCTTCCCGTTGTACGAGACGAGGTCGCGCAACGTGAAGCCGTCGTGGGCGGTGACGAAGTTGATCGACGCGAACAGGTCGCGGCCGTTCTCCTCGTACAGGTCGGCGGAGCCGGTGAAACGCTGCGCGAACTCGCCCACATTGCCCTGGCCGCGCCAAAAGTCCCGCACCGAGTCGCGGTACTTCCCGTTCCACTCGGCCCAGAGCACCGGGAAGTTGCCGACCTGGTAGCCGCCCGGGCCGACGTCCCACGGCTCCGCGATCAGCTTCACCTGCGAGAGCACCGGGTCCTGGTGGATTGTGTCGAAGAAGGCCGAGAGCCGGTCGACGTCGTAGAACTCCCGGGCGAGCGCCGATGCAAGGTCGAATCGGAAGCCATCGACGTGGCACTCGAGCACCCAGTAGCGAAGCGAGTCCATGATCAGCCGCAGGACCGAGGGATGGACCGGGTTGAGCGAGTTGCCGGTGCCCGTGAAGTCCATGTAGAAGCGGGGCTCGTCGGGCATCAGCCGGTAGTAGCTGCGGTTGTCGAGGCCGCGGAACGACAGCATCGGCCCGAGGTGGTTCCCCTCGGCGGTGTGGTTGTAGACGACGTCGAGGATCACCTCGATGCCGGCGCGGTGCAACGCTTTGACCAGTCCCTTGAACTCGCGCACCTGCTCGCCGCCGGTGCCGGTGGCGGCGTACAGCGCGTGTGGTGCGAGGTAGCCGATCGAGGAGTAGCCCCAGTAGTTCGACAGGCCGCGGTCGTGGAGGAACCCCTCGTCGGCGATGTGGTGGATCGGGAGCAGCTCGACCGCCGTGACGCCGAGCTCGCGCAGGTACGCGAGCGCGGGCTCGGAGGCGAGGGCGGCATACGTGCCGCGCAGGTCGTCGCGGATCTCCGGATGCCGCTGGGTGAAGCCCTTCACGTGCACCTCGTAGATGACCGTGTCCTTCCACTCGGTCGCCGGCGGCCGGTCGTCCTCCCAGTCGAACGTCGGATCCACGACGACGCACTTCGGGATCGCGTTGGCGTCGTCCTCGTCGTCGGGCTCGAGATCGGCGTCCTCGCTGGGCCCGGGGACGTACGGGAGGACGTTGGCCCGCTCCCACTGCACGGGCCCCTCGATCGCCTTCGCGTACGGGTCGATCAGGAGCTTCTTGGCGTTGAAGCGCTGCCCCGTCTCCGGCTCGTACGGGCCGTGTACGCGACAGCCGTACCGCTGGCCCGGCCCGACGCCGGGGAGGTAGCAGTGCCAGTTGTGGGCGGTGACATCCCGCACCTCGACCCGCGTCTC
>VAXA01000007.1 GCA_005883365.1 Actinomycetota bacterium | reverse complement strand
CTGTTCGGACTGTCCGCGATCGCCTTGATCAATGCGGCGGCGCGGTCGACCGACTGGATCGTCTTAGCGCGGGACTCCGTCGCGCTCATCGCCCCGCGACCTCGAGGCCGAGCGGCGCCAGCTCGACCACCTCGCGGCGGAACGGCACCGCGTCGCCGGGAGGCTCGCCGTCGAACTCCTCCGCGTAGCGGCGTCCGTCCCAGACGGCTGTGGCGATCGTGCCCGGCGCGTACGCGTCTCCGATCGCGGTGGCGTCGAGCTCGAGGGCGAGCGCGTCGTTCGGCAGTCGCGCCGTCACGAGCACGAGACCGTCGAGCGGGAGCTCCCGTTCGCGCGCGGTGTAGACGTCGACGACCCGCGCCGTTCCGCCCTCGACCGCGATGAGGGCCTGCGCTGTCGCGAGCTCGACCCCGGCCTCGACGAGGCGCCGGTGGATGCGAACGTGCTCCATCGTGTTCACGCTCCACTCCGAGACGCGCGGGGCGGGAGTGACGAGGGTCACCCGCTTCCCCTCGGCTGCGAGCAGCTCGGCGAGGACGCCACCGAGGTAGTAGTGGTCGTCGTCGAACAGGAGGATCCGCTCTCCCGCCGGCCGGCGGCCGGCCATGAGCTCGTCGGGCGTCAGCGTCTCGACGGCGGAGTCGAAGGCAAGCGGTCTCGTGTGCCAGCGTCCTACCCCGTCGTCGCGCCAGCGCGCGCCGGTCGCGACGGCGACGTGGTCGAAGCCGTAGCCGCGCACCTCGTCGGCCGTCACCTCGCTCTCGAGCGCGACCTCGACGTTCGGCAGCTTCGCGAGCTGGCCGCGGCGGTAATCGGCGACGCGGATCCAGGCGGCGAGGCCAGGCAGCCGGGCCTCGCCGAGGACGCGGCCGCCGAGCTCGCGGCCCGCTTCCGCCAGCACGACCTCGTAGCCGCGCTTGCCGAGCGCCATCGCCGCCTCGAGGCCCGCCGGCCCGCCGCCGACGACGAGCAGTTTCGCGTCCGATCCGGCCGGCCGGAAGCGCTCGGGATGCCAGCCGCGCCGCCACTCCTCGCCCATCGACGGGTTCTGGGTGCAGTGGATCGGGGTGGACGTCCAGTCGCCGGTGACGCAGACGTTGCAGCCGATGCACTCGCGGATGTCCTCGGGGCGGCCCTCCTCGATCTTCAGCGGCAGGAACGGGTCGGCGATCGAGGGACGCGCCGCGCCGATCAGGTCGATCACGCCGTCCCGGATCAGCCGCACCATCGTGTCCGGCGAGGTCAGCCAGCCGATGCCGACGACCGGCTTCGACGTGAGCTCCTTGATCCCGCGGAAGTGCTCCTCCGTCCACGCCTCGTGCGCGAAGCGCGAGGTGCGCGAGTCGTCGGGCCAGAAGCCGACCATCACGTCCCAGAGGTCGGGCAGCTCGCCGGCGAGCGCGAACAGCTGCTCGATCTCGGCGCGCTCGATCCCCTCCTCGCCGAGCAGCTCGTCGACCACGACGCGGCACGCGACGGCGGCGCGACCCTCGCACTCGGCGAGCGTGTCCTCGAGCACCTCGCGCAGCAGGCGCGCGCGGTTCTCGAGCGTCCCGCCGTACTCGTCGTCCCGCAGGTTGTAGCGGCGGGAGAGGAAGTGCTGGAGCGTCGAGAGCCCGTGCGCCGCGTAGACGTAGACGAGGTCGTAGCCGGCGCGCAGCGAGCGCTGCACCGCCTGCCGGTGGCGGCGCCGGAGGTCGGCGACGTCCTCGCGGCTCATCGCCCGCGCCTGCACCGGCTCGTAGCCCGAGACCGGCAGGTTCGACGGGCCGAGCGGCGGGATCCGCCCGTAGAGGTTCGCGCTGACCATGCCGTTGTGCACGAACTCGATCCCGGCGAGCGAGCCGTGGGCGTGCACCTGCTCGACGAGGCGCTCGTGCGCGGGGATGTCCGCGTCGTCCCACAGGCGCCCCTCGATGAAGCCGCCGACATCGGAGGTCGGGTGGATCTCCACCTCCTCGGTGCAGACGACGGCCCAGCCGCCCTCGGCCTTGACGCCCCGCATCACGGCGTGGGCGGTCGGGTCGCGGTGCCCCATGCCGTTGCAGTGCGGCACCTGGAAGAAGCGGTTCCGCGCCGTCACCGGCCCGAGCCGGACCGGTTCGAACAGGACGTCGTAGCGAGGGTCTCGGCTCACGCGAACAGGCTCCGGGCGATCAGGAGCCGCATGATGTCGCTCGTCCCGTCCCAGATCTCGTCGAGCTTCGCGTCGCGGTACCACTTCTGTGCGAGCGAGTCGCGGATGTAACCGGCTCCGCCGAGCGTCATCACCGCCGCGGACGTCGCGAAGACGGACGCCTCGGACGCAGCGAGCTTGGCCATCGCGGCCTCCGTCGAGAAGGGCTGCCCCTCGTCGGCGAGGTCCGCGGCGCGCCGCGTCATCAGACGCGCCTGGTCGAGCTTCAGCTTCGCGTCGGCGAGCCGGAACGAGACCGCCTGGAACTCGTGGATCGGGCGGCCGAACGCCTCGCGCTCCTTCGCGTGCTCCACCGCGAGCTCGAGCGCGGCCCGCCCGAGCCCGACCGCGCCCGCTGCGAGCTGCACGCGCGCGACGTCGAACACCCACATGAGGCCGCGGAAGCCCTCGCCCTCCCCGCCGAGGCGCCTGTCTTCGGCGACGAAGCAGTCCTCGAACGCAACCTCCGCGGCGGGGTAGCAGCGGCTGCCCATCTTCGGCAGCCGGGGCCCGCGGACGAAGCCCTCGTCGCCCTGCTCGACCAGGAACGCGGTGATGCCGCGGGAGCGGCTGCCCGGCTCGACGGTGGCGAAGACGATGCAGAGGTCGGCGATGTGGCCGTTGCCGATGAACGTCTTGCGCCCGTTGAGGACGTAGCCGCCGTCATGGCGGGCGGCCGTCGTCTCGATCGCGGCCGCGTCGGAGCCGTGCTCCGGCTCGGTGATCGCGACGGCGCAGGCGGGTGGCTCCGCGCTGCAGAGCGGTGGCAGCCAGCGCCGTTTCTGTTCCTCCGAGCCGAGGGCGAGCAGCGGCCCAGCGAAGAAGCCGCCCTGCGCGATAACCCAGAAGATGGGCGAATCGCCCCACGCCAGCTCCTCGATCACCTCGCAGCGGTCGCGCAGGCTCTCGACGCCGCCGCCGCCGTGCTCCGCGGGCAGGTCGTAGCACGTGAGCCCGAGCCCTGCGGCGCGCCGGAGCACGTCGAGCGGGTACTCCTCCGTCTCGTCGTAGCGCAGGGCCACGGGCCGCATCTCGTCACGTGCGAACGCCTGCGCGGTGGCGCGGAGCGCGTCGAGATCGACGGTGGGCGTGGGGGCGCTTTGCACCATCGGATTCCGCTCGATTATGGTACGTCCATCGCAGGATGTGCAACGGCAGTTCGCATATCGAACGGAGGATGCCGTGAATTGGGAAGTTTTCGTCACTTGTGCCGTGTCCGGAGCGGGGGATACGGCCGGGCGCAGCGAGCACGTCCCGGTGACGCCGGAGCAGGTCGCAGACGCCGCGATCGAGGCGGCGCGCGCAGGCGCGGCCGTCGCGCACATCCATGTCCGCGACCCCGACACGGGCCGCGGCGCCCGCGATCCCGCGCTCTACCGCGCGGCGGTCGAGCGCATCCGGGCTTCGGACGTCGACGTCGTCCTCAACCTCACCGCGGGGATGGGCGGCGATCTCGTGCTGGGCGGCGAGGAGGCGCCTCTCCCGCCGGACGCCGATGGGACGGACATGGCCGGCGCGGCCGAGCGGCTCGCTCACGTCGAGGAGCTGCGCCCGGAGATCTGCACGCTCGACTGCGGGACGATGAACTTCGCCGCCGGCGGCGACTACGTGATGGTCAACACGCCGGCGATGCTGCGCGCGATGGCGGCGCGGATCCGCGAGCTCGGCGTGCGGCCGGAGCTCGAGGTGTTCGACACCGGCCACCTCGTGTTCGTCCACGAGCTGATTCGCGACGGCCTGATCGACGACCCGCCGCTGATCCAGCTCTGCACCGGCATCCCCTACGGGGCGCCCGACGACCTCGGCACGCTGCTCGCGATGGTCAACCGGCTGCCCGAGAACGCCGTCTACTCCGCGTTCTCGATCGGACGGATGGAGCTGCCGTTCGTCGCCCTCGCGCCGCTCGTCGGCGCCAACGTGCGCGTCGGGCTCGAGGACAACCTCTATCTCTCGCGCGGGCGGCTCGCGACGAACGGCGAGCTCGTGGCGCGGGCGGTCGAGATCCTGGAGCGGATGAACGTGCGCGTGCTCGGGCCGGACGAGGTGCGCGACAAGCTCGCCCTGCAGGTCGGTGTCCGTTAGACCGGGCTCGGTCGCGCTGCTCGGCGGCGGTGTGATCGGCGCCGGCTGGGCGGCCCGCTTCGTGCTCAACGGCTGCGACGTGCGCCTCTACGACCCGGCGCCCGACGCCAGCGCCCGTGCCACCGAGGTGCTCGCCGACGCGCGCACCGCCTTTGAGCAGCTGACGCTCGCGCCGCTGCCGCCGGAGGGAGAGCTGCGACTCGTCGACTCGCTCGAGGAAGCGGTCGCGGGAGCCGAGCTCGTCCAGGAGTCGGCGCCCGAGCGGGTCGAGCTGAAGCGGGAGCTGCTCGCCGCGGCCGACCGCGCCGCGCCGCCGGACGCGCTCGTCTGCTCGTCGACATCGGGGCTTCGGCCGAGCGAGCTGCAGGCGGAGATGGAGCGACCGGAGCGGTTCTGCGTCGCGCACCCGTTCAATCCCGTCTACCTCCTCCCGCTCGTCGAGCTCTGCGCGGGCGAGCGGACGGCGCCGGAGACGGTCGAACGCGCGCAGGCGGTGTTCCGCTCGGTGGGGATGCACCCGCTCGTCGTCCGCGGCGAGATCGACGGCTTCCTCGCCGACCGGCTGCTCGAGGCGCTCTGGCGCGAGGCGCTCTGGCTCGTGCACGACGGGGTCGCGACGGTCGAGGAGGTCGACGACGCGATCCGCTACGGCGCCGGCCTGCGCTGGGCGTTCATGGGCACCTTCCTCACCTACCGCATCGCCGGCGGCGAGGAGGGGATGCGCCACTTCCTCCGCCAGTTCGGGCCGGCGCTCGAGTGGCCATGGACGCACCTGACCGACGTTCCCAAGCTGACCGACGAGCTGGTGGAGACGATCGCCGCCCAGTCGGACGCACAGGCGGGCGGGCTCTCGGCGCGCGAGCTCGAGCGGCTGCGGGACCGGGTGCTCGTCCGGCTCCTGCAGGCCCTCCGCGCCGAGGAAACGGCCGCCGGCGCGACCCTCGCAGCCTGGGAGCGAGGGTTGCTGGGCGCCGCGCGCGCAGGTTCGGTGCGAAGCATTCCGGCGGAGTGGGTCGACTACAACGGGCACGTTCACGAGAGCCGGTACCTCGACCTCTTTGCAGACGCCACGGACGCGCTGCTCGCAGCTCTCGGGGTCGACTCCGACTACCTCGAGGGCGGCGGCAGCTACTTCACCGTCGAGACGCACCTCTCGCACCTGCGCCAGCTCGAGGCCGGCGACCGTGTGCACGTGACGACGCAGGTGCTCGACTCGGACGACAAGCGCCTGCACGTGTTCCATGTCCTGCTGCGTGACGGCGAGGCCGACCCGCTCGCGACCGCCGAGCAGATGCTCCTCCACGTCGACACCGGGAGCGGGCGCGCAGCCCCGTCGCGCGAGCCGGTCGGTGCGCGAGTCGCGGAGCTGACACGGCGACACGCGGCGCTGCCGCGACCCGAGCGCGCCGGCCGCTCCATCGGCGTCTCTTGAGCCGCGACCTCACGCCTTTGTTCGAGCCGGAGACGCTCGCGATCGTCGGCGTCTCGGCCGACCCCGGAAAGTGGGGCTACTGGTTCGCGCGGGACGCCGCACTCGGAGCGCACCGCCGACGCGTCTACCTCGTCGGCCGCAACGGCGGCGAGGTGCACGGGTTGCCCGTGCATCGCTCGCTCGCCGAGCTGCCGGAGGCGCCGCAGCTCGTCGTCCTCAGCGTTCCGGCGGACCGGCTCGAGGAGGCGGTCGCGGACTCCCTCGCGGCCGGCGCGCGGGCGCTCGTGGCGATCGCGGCGGGCTTCGCCGAGCTCGGCGAGGAGGGTGCGGCGCGCGAGCGGGCGCTCGTCGAACGGGTGCGCGCCGCCGGGGCGGTGCTCGTCGGGCCGAACTGCCTCGGCGTCGTCGACGGGGCGGCGGAGCTCCAGCTCGCGTCGAACCCGCTCCCGGCCGGGCCGGTGGGCTTCGTCTCGCAGAGCGGCAACGTCCTGCTCGAGACGGGGCTCCTGCTCGAGGACTTCGGTCTCGGCTTCTCGCGCGCCGTCTCGATCGGGAACCAGGCGGACGTCGACGCCACCGAGCTCGTCGGCGCACTCGGCGAGCACGAGGGAACCCGGGTGATCGGCGTCTACTGCGAGGACTTCCGCGACGGGCGAGCCTTCGTCGAGGCGGCGCGGACGGCGGGGAAGCCTGTCGTCCTGCTGACGGTTGGTCGCACCGCCGCGGGCAGCCGCGCTGCGCGATCGCACACCGGTGCGCTGACGAGCGGCCGCGAAGCCGTCGAGGCAGCGTGTCGCGCGGGCGGGATCCACCTCGTGGACACGCCGCGGGAGCTCGTCGACGCGGCGCAGGCGCTGCTAGCGCCGCACCATCCCCGGGGGCGCCGGGTCGCAGTCGTGAGCGACGGCGGCGGCTACGGCGCGATCGCGAGCGACCTCCTCGGAGGGCGCGGAATCGAGCTGCCGGTGCTGGCGGAGCCCACGCAGGCCGGGCTGCGCGAGCTGCTGCCGCCGACGGCCACGACGGCGAACCCGGTCGACCTCGCCGGCGCGGGCGAGCAGGACGTCTTCAGCTTCGCGCGCTCGACGCGCGCGCTTCTCGAGGCAGAGGAC
>VAXA01000022.1 GCA_005883365.1 Actinomycetota bacterium | reverse complement strand
CGGTCGCCTCGACCGACGCCAAGGCGCAGGTGATGTGGACGGGGAACGGAGCACACACTCTCGACGCCTTTACGGAAGCGGTCGGGTTCTGAGCATCTGCAGGGCGGCCCGTGGAGGGCCGCCCTGCACCACCGGCTAGCAGCAGCCCGTGCCGCCGCAGCAGTCCTCGCAACACCTGCGCATCGCGCGCCTCCTTTCATCGATGGAAGTCGATATACTATATTGACGTAGATCGATGAAGACTCTTCCCGTCCTCTGCTGCGGCCCCGCCACGGACCCGCTCGACCCGGAGGCGCGCGAGACGCTCGCCGCCCGCTTCCGCGCTCTCTCCGACCCGACGCGCGTCGCGATCGTGAACCGGCTCGCCTCGACGGAGGAGTGCTGCGTGTGCGACCTCAACGCCGCGTTCGAGCTCTCGCAACCGACGATCTCGCACCACCTCAAGGTGCTACGAGATGCCGGGCTCGTCGAGTCGAGCCGTCGCGGCACGTGGGCGTACTACCGGCTCGTACCCGACGCGGTGCGTGAGCTGCGGCATACGCTCGGTGGATGAGGCTCTAGCCTGCCGATATGAGCGCGACGCCGGTGAGCGCAACGGCAACGCCGGCGAGCTGAGAGCGTGCGATGCGTTCCGCCAGGACGAAGCGTGCGAGCGCGACGAGGACGACCGGGTACAGCGATCCCAGCACCGATACGACGCTGATGAGCCCGTGTCGTGCGGACCCGCCATAGAGCAGGTTGGCGCCGGTGTCGAAGAGGCCCGCCGCGATGAGGATCGGAAGCGCCGGCCGCAGCCGGGCGGTCGAGGGACGAACGAGCAGGGCGGCGATCAACACGATCGGGACGACCGTGAGCCGCAGCGACAGCGTTCCCCACACGACCCCGGCCTGCGACACGCGGTTGAGGCCGAGGATCGCCGACCCGAAGCCGAGGGCCGCGAGAAGCGCGAGGCCGACGCCGGTCGTGAGTTTCCGGCCGCCTCCTTCCGGCAGGGGCTCGAGCGACGCGGCCACGACGCCGCCGACGGCAACGACGATGCCGACTCCCTGCAGCATGGACGGGCGCTCCCCGTGTCCGAGTCCGTATGCGACAGGGACGATCGCGCCGGTGGCCGAGATGGGGCCGACGATGCCCATCGAGCCGATTGCGAGCGCCCGGTAGAACGAACCTAGGCCGATGGCGCCCATGACGCCGGCGAACACGCCCCACGCGAGCTCTCCGCCGGTTGGAGCACGCGGCCGCGTAGCAAGCGCCATCGTCCCGACGACGGCGAGTCCTGCGAGCTGCGAGACGACGAGTGCCCACACGACCTGCACGCGCCGCGTGCCGATCCCGCCGCAGAAGTCGCCTACTCCCCACGAGAGGCTCGCGGCGAGCGCGAGTGCGACGCCGATCAATCCGGCACGGGACGCGTTGCCGCGACGGCGTCGAGCTGGTTCGCGTGGTACAGCACAGCCGCCTCGGCGGTGCGCGCGGCGCGGGCGTCGTGATGGCAGGCGACCGCGTGCAGCAACTCGGCCGGGGCGCGGAGCTGCTCGAGGGTGCGCAGCCCGAGGTGGACGTGGCCGAGCAAGCGTCCGTCCTCCGTCGGCGCGAAGACCGGCGGTCGACCGAGCTCGCGCGTGCGGCCGACGTCGTGGACGAGAGCGGCGGCAAGTAGCAGGTCGCCGCGCAGGCGCGGATGGATCTGGCAGAGCTCGCGGCAGAGGATCGCCACGCCGACGGTGTGCTCGAGCAGGCCCCCGGCGTACGAATGGTGGCCGTCCGGCGTCGCCGGATACGCCTTGAGGGGCGCCTCCGCCAGGGCGCGCGAGACGACCCCGCGGAGCGCGTCGTCATGCACCTCCGCGACGAGGAACTCGAGGAATCCCTCGAGCTCGCCCGCGTCGCGGCGCAGGCCCGGCGTGAGTCCCGCCGGATCGACTCCCTCGGCAGGCTCGAGTGTCCGCACCTCGACCTGCAGCTTGTCGCGAAAGCGCTCGACGCGGCCGAGCACGTGGACCGCGTCGCCCGCCTCGAAGCGTCCGTCGAGCAGGTCGACGTCGTTCCAGACCCGCGCGCCGATGCGGCCGCTCGGGTCCACGAGCTCGAGCGCGAGATACGTCGAGCCGTTGCGCGTCCGCAGCCGCTCCTTCCGCGAGACCGCGTAGATGCCCTCAACGGTGCGGTTTTCCTCGAGTTCTGCGATCGTGGTCACGAGCGGGAGTTTCGCATGGCGGGGTATCGGGGACCGATGCGTGGATGGCGGTTGCCTTGCGCCAGAGCAGGCGGTTTCCGGCTGCCAGCCCCGTCACCCGTTACTGGCTCGCCCACTGCGTTGGCTTCTCGCTCGCAGGCGGCGGCCGTGGCACGGTCGAGCGGATCCTGGCTGACCACGACCCGAACGACCCGTCGGTGCTCGAGGTACGGACGGGCCGGCGTCGCGTGCGACGCGTCCCCACGTCGGCGGTCATCGCGGTCGTCCCCTCGGAGCAGGTGCTCGTCGTCGACCGTCGCCGCCGTCTCACGCCGGACCGAAGGCGAGACGTCAGCCTGCGGCTGCGCTGGACGGCCCGCGTCCTGAAGCGGGTCCTCGTCGTCGGGCTGGGGCTCCTCCTGGCGCTCGCGTCGGAGGCGTTCCGGCTGAGCCGCCGGGCCTGGGCCCACGGCTCGCCCGCGGTCGCGCGCACGAGCCGCAGGGGCGGTAGCGAGGCGGCTCGGTTGGTACGGTCAGTGCCGTGGCAGTCGTACGGCCGTTCCGCGCGCTCCGCTACGAACCGGCTGTCGCAGGCTCGCTCGAGTCGCTCGTCGCGCCCCCGTACGACGTCATCGGACCGGAGCAGCAGGCGCAGCTAGCCGAGCGAAGCGCGTACAACGTCGTCCACCTGACGCTGCCCGATTCCGAGGACGAGGCCGCGGCGAGTCTCGCTGAGTGGCGTGAGCGGGGAGTCCTCGTGCGCGATCCCGAGCCGGCCTGCTGGTGGCTGGCGCAGGAGTACGTCGGACCCGACGGCGTCGCCCGGCGCCGCGAGGGCTTCGTCGCGGCGCTCCGGGTGGAGCCGTACGAGAATCGCGTCGTCCTGCCGCACGAGCGCACCCACCCAGGGCCGAAGGAGGGCCGGCTGCGGCTGCTCCGCGCCACGCGCACGCAGGCTGGAAGCGTCGCCGGCCAAGCCGGCGACGCCCGGCCAGAAGAGCAGGGGGGCGGTGTCGTCTCGCGGCTCTGGCGGCTCGACGCGGAGTTCTCCGACGCGCTGGTAGATGAGCTCGCGGACGCGCAGCTCCTGATCGCGGATGGCCACCATCGCTATGAGACCGCGCTCGCCTTTCACGCCGAGGACGGAACCGAGGCATCGGCGTGGCTGCTTGCCGTGATCGTCCCCACGGGTCAGGAGGGGCTGACGATCTTCCCGACGCATCGCGTCGCGCAGAGTGCGGGCGGAGCCTCGGGCACGGCGATCGACCCTGACGATCTTCCCGACGCATCGCGTCGCGCAGAGTGCGGGCGGAGCCTCGGGCACGGCGATCGACCCTCCCGGCGACGAGCTCGCGGGGCCGGTGCTCTACCACGCGGGGCGCTACGAGCTGCTCTCCGGTGACGGCCTCCTCGATCCCGAGGTCGTCGACCAGGCGGCACCGAGCGGCGTCACCTACACGCCGCACCGGGAGGAGGCGGTCGCCGCCGTCGAGCGCGGCGAGGCGGAGGCGGCCTTCTTGCTGCGCCCGACCCGCATCGAGGACGTCTGGGCGGTCGCCCGCCGCGGCGACGTGATGCCGCAGAAGAGCACGTTCTTCTACCCCAAGCTCACCTCCGGCCTGCTGCTCCTTCCGCTTGACTGACTGGCTGGAGCTCTGCCGGGCAGCGGTCGCGGACGTCGACGACGTGCTCGTCCGGCTGCCGACGCGAGCCGAGCGCGAACCGGTCGTCGGGGCGGGGCTCGGCGGCGACGAGACGACGGCGATCGACCAGGCGGCCGAGGACGTGATTCTCGCCCGCGTGCGCGAGGTCGCGGGCGCCGTGGTCTCCGAGGAGGTCGGGCGGCTCGGCGGCGAGGCGCGGCCGCTCGTCGTCGTCGATCCGATCGACGGCTCGCTCAACGCCAAGCGGGGCATCCCGTTCTTCTCGGTCTCGATCGCCGTCGCGGAGGGCGAGACGATGGACGACGTCGTGTTCGGATTCGTGCACGACTTCGGCTCCCGCGAGGAGTGGACGGCGCGGCGCGGCGAGGGAGCGTGGCTGAACGGGGAACGCCTGGGTGCGGAACGGCCGAAGGACGAGGTCGAGATCCTCTCCTTCGAAGCGACTCGCACCTCGCTCGTGGCGCGGGACGCGCCGAAGGTCGCGGATCTCGCCCACCGGCTGCGCATCATGGGCTCGCTCGCCCTCTCGCTCTGCCACCTCGCCGCCGGCCGTGTCGACGCCGTCTGCTCGCTCAAGCCGGCGCGCTCGGTCGACATTGCCGCGGCCCAGCTTCTTTGCCGCGAAGTCGGAGTCGCGATCGATCTCTTCGACGTCGCGGACGGCTTCGGCGCCGCACCGCTCGACCTCGAACAGCGTTCGCGGGTCGTGGCGGCGGGAACGACGGCGGTGTGCACGCGGATCGCCCGTGCCCTATCCGCATAGGCCTTTCCGGCTGGAATTACGCCCACTGGCGGCACGGCGTCTTCTACCCGCCGCGACTGCCGGCGTCGCGCTGG
>VAXA01000142.1:1120-9850 GCA_005883365.1 Actinomycetota bacterium | reverse complement strand
ACGTGTCGTCGAGAGGGATCCAGCACGTGAGCATCTCCGGCGGCACGAGGTAGTCGAGGTAGCTCCCGTCCTGGTGCATGCCGAGCGACTTCGCGCCGGGCGGCTTCCAGAGGCAGTTGTCCTGGCCGATGCGCACCCCGTCCCAGCCGGCGAGCTCCGCGGCGAGCCGTCCACTCCGCTCCGACAGAACCTGCGCGGCGATCGCCGGGTCCGCCTTCCAGCCGTTGCAGATCTGGCGCGTTCGATCGTCCGGATCGCGTCCGGCGAGCCAGTTCACCTCGTCCGGTTTGATCCCCGTCGCCCACTCACCGGAGAAGAGCGGCTCGAAGCGTTCGCGTAAGCGCTCGACTGTTTCCGTGTCGATGAGACGGTCGACGACGACGAAGCCGTCGCGCTCGAACTGCTGTCGTTGCTCGTCGCTCCAGGTCTCGATCATTCCGGCGCCTTCCAGCCGAGCCCGACCGAGATGGCGCGCGTGGCGGCGAGCAGCGGGTCGACCGAGGCCCGCATCGCGTCGCGGCCGAACCGGGATGCCGGCCCCTGGAGCCCGACGATCCCCGCCAGGCCGCCGTCGGCGTCGTAGACGGGCGCCGCGATCGCGTTCAGGTCGAGCTCGCGTTCGCCGGCTGCCTCGGCGTATCCCTGGCGCGCCACACGGGCGAGCTCCGCCTCCAAACGGCTGCGGTCGGTGATCGTCCGGCGCGTGTACCCCTTCAGCGCGCCGGGGGGAAGCTCCGCGTCTCCCAAGGCAAGGAGCACCTTGCCCGCAGCCGTCGCGTGGCCGATGCTCGGCCGGCCGACACGCGCGACGCTCTGTACCGTTGCATTGCTCTGCACGAAGTCGACCGTAACGGCGTCGTGCTCGCCGGGTGCAGAGAGCGTCGCCGTCATCCCGGTGGCCCGGACGAGATCCTGCAGGTGCGGCCGCGCGACGTCGCGGAGGTCGAGACGGCCGAGCACGAGGCTCCCGAGCTGCAGCAGGCGCGGGCCGAGGCGGTAGCGGCCGGTCGCCGGAACGTGCTCGACGAGGCGGGCGTGCGCGAGCGTCGCGAGGAGCCGCGACACCGTGCTCGCGTTGATTCCCGTGCGGCGGGCGATCTCGTTCGTCCCGAGCTCGGAGCTGCCGTCGGAGAGCACGTCCAGCACCGCCACGGCCCGCTCGACAGCGGCGACGTGGCGGACGGCCGGTTGTCCGGTGCGGGGCATCGTGGTACAGTCGCCTCCAGATTTGGAAATGGCATTGCCGTGAAGGCAATACAGGAGGATGATAATGCCAGACCTGCCGAGCAAGTCAACCTATGTCGTCATCGGTGGGGGAGTCCATGGGCTCTCGACCGCCTACCACCTCGCCCTCGAACTCGAGGCAAGCGGCCGAGGCTCCGGCGACGACATCGTCGTCCTCGAGAAGAGCCACATCGGCGCCGGCGCGTCGGGAATCGCCTGCGGCGTGGTCCGCAACTTCTACTTCTCGCCGCCAATGGCAGAGGTGATCCGCGTCTCGGTCGAGCTCTTCGAGTCCGACCCGGCCGGCTTCGGCTACCACCCGGTCGGCTACATCGCGGCGGTGCCCGAGGTGCAGGCCGAGGACTGCGTCGCGATCCAGCAGCGCCAGGCGGAGATCGGCTACCGCTCCGACGTCGTGCTCGGCGAACGCGCCTGCACCGAACACATGCGCGCGATCTTCGCCGACTGGAACGGTGAGGGAATCGAGGCGGTCCTCCACGAGCGGCAGGGCGGCTGGGCCGAGACGATGAAGACGGTCGAGAACCTCGCCAGGCTCGCGCGTTCGAAGGGTGTCCGCATCTTCGAGGGGGTCGAGGTCACGGGCATCGACCTTCACGACGGCCTCGTGCACTCGGTCGAGACGTCCGCTGGGTCGATCGAGACCGATTTGCTCGTCGTCGGCGCCGGCCCGTGGAGCGGTCACGTGTGGCGCATGCTCGGCCTTCCACCGGAGGTCAAAGTCGCCCGCAAGGACAAGCCGACCTCACCCGTGGGCGACTCGCCGCGGATCGAGGGGGACGGCAACGGCGCCGCGTACGAGACGAAGCCGATCGTGACGTACTGGAAGCTCCAGGAGGGCGACTACTGGCTCGACGACGTCGAGCTGACGACCGCGGACGGCGAGCCCCCGGTCGTGCATCTCGACCACGTCGTGCCGCTCCGCTCCGACCGCGACGGACACATCATCGAGGACGGGGCGTGGGGGATCTACTACAAGCTCGGCCGGCGCGGTTTCGGCGTGCAGGGCGGCGGGGTGCCGATCAAGCTCGGGCCGGAGTTCGAGCTCGAGCCGTACGGCCCCGACAACCCGAATCACACGGTCGGCGACGAGTTCACCGACTACTTCACGGCCGGCCTCGCCTGGGCGCACGAGCGCTTCCGCGGCAAGTCCGCCGAGTGGCACACGGACCCGCACGGCGGCATCGGCGCGTTCACGCCGGACAACTACCCGGTTGTCGACTACGCGCTCCCGAACGCATACCTGATCATGGACTCGAACCACGGCTTCAAGATGATCGGGATGGGCAAGCTCGTCGCCCGCGACATCGTCGGCGGCGGCGAAAGCCGGCTCGACGGATTCAGGCTGTCGAGGTACGAGCAGGGCGTGACGCACGCGGCCTCGCACTCGCCGTACCCGTGGAACTGACACCTTGAAAGGTGTTTGCGACACGTGAGACGATCGCCTCGTCGAAGCGAGGAGGAGCCATGGAGACAATCGTTGTCGGCTACGACGCGACCGAGCCGTCGAAGAGAGCGCTCGCGCGTGCCGCGGACATCGCCGAGAAGTTCGGCTCCCGGCTCGTCGTCACGAGTGTCACCCCGGTGATCATGCCTTCAGGCACTCACGGCATCGCCGGGATCGACCCGATCGACCCGCCGGCTCAGCACCAGGCGGAGCTCGAGGAGGCGCAGACGTATCTCAGCGGCAGGAACCTGAAGGCGGAGCTGCAGCCGGCGATCGGCGATCCGGCGGACTCGATCGTCGAAGCTGCGGAGCAGTCCGGCGCGACCCTGATCGTCGTCGGAACGAGGGAGCCGACGCTACTCGAACGGCTGCTCGGCCAAAGCGTCAGCCAGGCGGTGTCAAAGCACGCCCACTGTGACGTGCTGATCGTCCACTAACTCTCCCCGAGCTTTCCGAGCCGGAGCCCGACGAGGAAGTCTGCCGTCCCGCGGACATGGGTTTCCATGACCCCGCGCGCCCGCGCTGCGGCGCCCGCCCGGATCGCCGCCAGGAGCTCGCGGTGCTGCTCGTTCGAGACGTGCAGCATCTCGGCCGACTCCGGGATCAGGCGAAGCAGCTTCGCGAGATCGACCTGGATGGCGGTCTCGGCCGCTACGAGACGCGGCGATCTAGCCGCTGACGCCACGGCGAGGTGAAAGCGGTGGTCGAGCCGCCGGTAGGGGGCGAACGCGTCGAGCCCCGCCATGCGCTCGACGAGCCCCTCGAGCGCGACGAGGTCGGCGTCGGAGCGGCGCTCGGCGGCGAGCGCGACGGCTGCCCCCGACACCGCCACGCGGTAGTCCATGAGATCCGAGAGCTCCTCCACCGTCAGGCGCGCGAGATGGCGGCGCGCCTCCCGGGCGGGCTGCTGCGGGAGAGAGCGCCGCACGAACGTTCCGCCGCCCCGCCCGCGGCGCGTCTCGAGGTAGCCGGCCTCGCGCAAGATCCGCAGGGCCTCGCGCAGCGTCATAGGCGCGATCGCGAGCCGGACGGAGAGCTCGGATTCGGGCGGCAGCCGCTCCCCGACCTCGATCAAGCCGAGCCCGATCGCCTCGCCCAGACGCCGCACCGTCTGCTCGACGACGGCCCCGTCGGCAACGGGCGAGAAGACGGCCTCGCGAGCGAGGGCGAGGCTGTCGCTCCTGTTCTCGGCTGCGATTTCCACCTGTGCCGCCATTCCTCTAGGATCAGAGGTTAGTCCCCCGAAAGGAGTCACGCGGATGGCAGTTGCCGAGGGCACGGCGGTCACCGACCTCGAACACTTCGTCGGGCAGGACGGCCGGGACGAGCAGGTCGCTCGCGTGCGCGAGCTCATCGAGCTCGAGCAGGTCCAATACGTCTACTACCAGTTCCCCTCGGTCACCGGGCGGATCATGGGCAAGGGCGTCCCGGCGAATCACTGGGAGTCGATGGCGGAAAAGGGGTTCCAGCTCGTCTACGGCTCGACGGCGAACCTCTTCACCGACCGGCACGGGAACTACATCGGCTACGGCCCCGAGGCGGCCGAGCTCGTCGGTATGCCGGAGCCGGACACGTTCGCCGTGCTGCCGTGGGACAGGCGCGTGGCGCGCGTGTGGTGCACGTGCTTCCGGAACCGCGAGGAGCGCGACAACCCCGGCGGCTTCCTCACCTCGGACTCCCGGGGAAACTTGTACCGGCTCCAGGCGAAGTTCGAGGCCGAGACGGGGCTTCACCTCCGGGCCGGCACAGAGCCCGAGATGATGTGGCTGAAGCTGAAGGAGGACGGCACGCCCGACGTGCGAGGCGTCACGAAGCCGTTCTGCTACCACATCGACCAGTTCTCGGAGCTCCAGCCGGTCATCCACAAGGTGATCGAGTACGGGCAGGCGCTCGGGCTCGACATGATCCAGGGCGACCACGAGGATGCGCCCGGGCAGATCGAGCTGAACTTCGGCTTCGACCGTGCGGAGCGGACGGCAGACAACCTCTCGACGTTCCGACAGGTCTGCAAGCAGGTCGGTCGGGAGCTCGGCGTGTTCCCGTGCTTCATGCCGAAGCCGTTCATGGGCGTCTCGGCGAACGGCTGCCATCACAACATCTCGCTCTGGCGCGAGGGCGAGAACGCGTTCCTGCCCGACACGGATGACCAGCAGCGCCCGAGCCAGCTCGGGCTCTGGGCGATCGGCGGGATCATCGAGCACCTCGGGGCGCTGACGGCGATCACCGCCTCGACGATCAACTCGTACCGGCGCCTCTGGGACACCGGCTTCTGGGCACCGGTCTTCGCGGACTGGGGCTACCAGAACCGCACGACGGCGTTGCGCGTGTCTGCTCCCGGCCGCTTCGAGTACCGGAGCGTCGACTCCGCGGTGAATCCGTACCTCTCGCTTGCCGCCCTGATCGTCGCGATGAAGGACGGGATCGACCGCAAGCTCGATCCCGGAGACCCGGAGGAGCGGAACATCTACGAGGCGATGGAAGCCGGCAAGCAGGTGAAGCGGATCCCGATGACCTTCGGCGACGCGCTCGACGCGCTCGAGGCGGACGAGGTCGTGAAGGAGGCCCTGCCCGGCGACATGTACCGGGTCTTCATGCATTACAAGCGCGACGAGTGGGAGCGCTACTGCGCCACGGTCTCCGACTGGGACGTCGAGGAGTACCTCGACGTGCTCCCCTGACATGTGCGGGATCGCGGGGATCATCTACGCGGACGCCAACGGGGGTCGCGAGGTTGGCCGCGACATGACGCTGATGCTCCAGTCGATGAAGCACCGCGGCCCCGACTCGACTGGCTATGCGCTGTTCGGGCCGCGTTCAGCCTCGTACGTGATGCGATTCACGCTCGCGGACACGAACGACCCTCGCGATTTCGAGTTCGCCGACCGGATCCGGCGCAACCGCTTCCTCGTCGAGCAGCGGCTGCGGCGGTTCGGAGCGCAGATCCACGAGGTCGAGGAGGAGACGGAGTACGCGTACCGGGTGACGTTCGACTACGTGGGCGAGCTCAAGCAGCTCGCCGACCTCGTCGAGGACGTCCCGGGCGCCGAGGTGCTCTCGCTCGGGCACGCGCTCGAGATCATCAAGGACCTCGGCGACGCGGAGTCGGTCGCGATGCAGTACGAGCTCGACGGCTTCCGTGGCACCCACGCGATCGGGCACGTCCGGATGGCGACGGAGTCGGACGTCGACATCTCCGGCGCGCACCCGTACTGGGCGTATCCGTTCAACGACGTCGCGGTCGTGCACAACGGCCAGCTGACGAACTACTTCCAGTGGAAGCGGCGGCTCGAGCGCTCGGGCCACCGGTTCCAGTCGGAGTGCGACTCCGAGATCATCGCCGTCTACCTCGCCGAGAAGATGAGCGAGGGAGCTTCGCTCGAGGACTCGATGCGCGACAGCCTGCACGAGCTCGACGGCGTCTTCACCTACATCGCCGTCACCGAGGACGCTCTCGGAGTCGCGAAAGACGAGATGGCGGCGAAGCCGCTCGTCCTCTACGAAGGCGACGACATGGTCGCGCTTGCCTCCGAGGAGATCGCGATCCGCGCCGTTCTCGACCGCGAGATCGACACGTACGACCCGTTCGAGGGCGAGGTGATGGTGTGGCAGCGGTAGGCGAGGGACGGATCACCTACGACGCGCGCGGCCTCGCCGAGCCGCAGGCGGAGGCGCCACACGTCGCCGAGATCGACGGCGACCGGGCGACCTTCGACGCCCACGGGCTCTCGACGCGGCTGATCAACCTCGAGCTCAGGCGTCTGCTCTACGAGGAGGGCGTCACGGACGTCACCGTGCAGAACCCGGGCGCGAAGCACTCGCTCGGCGTCGGCATCCTCACGCGCTGCCGGATCGCGTTCGAGGGGAGCCTCGGCTACTTCGGCTGCGGCCTGATCGACGGGCCCGAGATCCACATCACCGGCCGGGTCGGCTGGTCGGCGTGCGAGAACATGATGTCGGGCGTCGTCACCGTGGCCGGGAACGCCGGCTCGCTCACCGGCGCGGCGCTCCGCGGCGGCGACCTCGTCCTCCACGGCCGCGTCGGCGCGCGCACCGGGATCGACCAGAAGGGCGGGACGATCATCGTCCTCGGCGATGCCGGGATGATGACCGGCTTCATGATGCAGCGGGGCCGGATGATCCTCTGCGGCGACGTCGGCCACGGGCTCGGCGACTCGATGTACGACGGGACGATCTACGTCGCGGGGAAGGTCGCATCGCTGGGCATCGACTGCGTCCCCGGGGAGTGGAACGACGCCGACTCGGAGTTCGTCGAGCGCAAGTTCCGCATCCACGCCCTCGGCTCGCCGCCCGAATTCCAGAAGTTCGTGTGCGGCAAGAAGCTCTACAACTACGACAACCTCGAGCCCTCGGAACGAAAGCTGGTGTTGTGATGGCGCCCGACGAGCACGTCCTCGGCCACAGCCGCATTTTCACGCCCGAGGTCATCAACGACATCCACGTCAAGGCCGAGCTCGGGCGCTACCGCATGCGCGGCTTCTCGATGTTCAAGCCGATCCCGCACTGGGACGAGCTGATGTTCCTCCCCGGCACGCTGACGCGCTTCGTGATCGAGGGCTACCGCGAGAAGTGCGAGACCAAGACCGTGCTCGGCGCGCGGTTCGCGAAGCATCCGCTCGAGCTCGACATCCCGATCTACATCACCGGGATGAGCTTCGGAGCGCTCTCGATCGAGGCGAAGATGGCGCTCGCCAAGGGCGCGTCGATGGCGGGGACGGCGACTTGCTCGGGAGAGGGCGGGATGATCCCGCCCGAGCGCGATCTCTCGACCAAGTGGTACTACCAGTGCATCCAGAGCCGGTACGGGTTCAACCCGCACCACCTGATGCTCGCGGACGGTTGCGAGTTCTTCATCGGGCAGGGCTGCAAGGTCGGCCTCGGCGGGCACCTGATGGGGCAGAAGGTGACCGAGCAGGTGGCGGAGATGCGCTCGCTGCCGCCGGGAATCGACCAGCGCTCGCCGGCGCGTCACCCCGACTGGCTCGGGCCCGACGACCTCTCGCTGAAGATCCAGGAGATCCGCGAGGCGACCGACTACCGGATCCCGATCCAGCTCAAGCTCGGTGCGGCCCGTGTCTACGACGACGTACGCATGGCGGCGAAGTGCGGGCCCGACGTCATCTACCTCGATGGTGCCGAGGGCGGCACCGGCGCCGGGCCGCACATCGCAGCCGAGGAGACGGGCATCCCGCTGATGGCCGCGATTCCGGAAGCGCGGCGCGCGCTCGAGGACGTCGGCCTCGCCGACGAGATCGACCTCGTCGTCGCGGGAGGCATCCGCAACGGCGGCGACGTCGCCAAATGCCTTGCGCTCGGGGCGAAGGCGGTCGCGATCGGCCACTCCGCCCTGATGGCGCTCAACTGCAACAAGGAGATCCCGGGCGTCACCGACTACGAGGGCACGATCGGCGTCCCGGCGGGCCAGTGCTACCACTGCCACACCGGACGCTGCCCGGTCGGGATCACGACGCAGGACCCGGAGCTCCGCAAGCGTCTCGTCGTCGAGGAAGCGGCGGAGCGCGTCTACAACTTCCTGCACACGCTGACGCTCGAGGTGCAGATGCTCGCGCGGGCGTGCGGCAAGACGAACGTCCACTCGCTCGAGCCGGAGGACCTCTGCGCGCTCACGACGGAGGCGGCGGCGATGGCGCGGGTGCCGCTCGCCGGCACCGAGTACATCCCGGGCGTGAGCGAGGAGCGCACGCTCGGCGAGATCAAGCGCCTGCTCGAGCGGCACGTCGAGTATCCGGTCGACTACCTGCCCGAGCAGCCGGCGGAGCTCGCCGAGGCGGGCGAGTGATGGGCATGCATGAGCCCGAGAAGAAGCGCGCGCTCGATGCGGAGTACCTCGCCGGCCACCGCTTCCCGTACCAGGAGGACGTGGGGCTCGTAGAGGACGTCGACCTTCTCGCCGCGACGCCGGGCGGGGACATCAACTGGCTCGAGGACGTCGAGCTGCTCGAGGAGGACGGCGTGCCGGCGGTGTTCGACCGCTACTCGAACTCGTTCCTGAAGATCTACTT
>VAXA01000142.1:0-1001 GCA_005883365.1 Actinomycetota bacterium | reverse complement strand
CGGACTGGCAGCCGTCGGTGCTCGAAGGCTGGGAGCCTCCGGCGCACTGATCGTGGACGTCCTCGTCCTCCAGCACATCGCGTGTGAGCCGCCGGGCGTCTACGAGGACGTGCTGCGTGAGCGAAGCGCGACCCTGCACCGGGTGGAGGTCGACGCCGGCGACGAGCTGCCGGACTGGCGGGAGGTCGAAGCGATGGTCGCGATGGGCGGGCCGATGAGCGCCAACGACGACGCTGCGCTGCCGTGGGTGTCGGACGAGAAGCTGCTGATCCGGGACGCCGTACGCGCCGGGCTGCCCTTCTGGGGTGTCTGCCTCGGGGTCCAGCTGCTGGCGGCGAGCCTCGGTGCGCGCGTCTACGCGGGCGAGGCGCCGGAGGTCGGTGTGCTCCCCGTCGAGCTGACGGAGGCAGGGACGCGCGACCCCGTCTTCGCTGCGCTGCCGCCGACTCTGCCGGCGCTGCAGTGGCACGGCGACACGTTCGACCTGCCGCAAGGCGCGGTCCGGCTAGCGGGCTCGCCGGCCTATCCGAACCAGGCGTTCCGGTTCGCGAACGCGTACGGCGTCCAGTTCCACCTCGAGGTGTCGGGCGCCATGGCGCGGGAGTGGATGGGCGTGCCGGAGTACGCGAACGCGCTCGAGCGGACGATCGGCAGCGAGACGCTGCTACGTGCGGTCGACGAGCGCGGCGAGGAGATGCTGGAGCACGGCCGCGTCCTCTTCGAACGCTGGCTCGACTACGTCGTGAGAACCTCTTCCTTCAACGCCGTACGATTGGAGGCCTGATGTCCGAGAAGATGTGGGGTGGAGAGCCGTTCTGGGGGCTTGGCTACGAGTGGGATCCGGACTGGCTCTACACCGACCGGCAGAAGGAGCTGCGCGCGACGCTCATCGAGCTGTGCGAGCGGGAGATGCGCGCGAATGCGAAGCGGTCCGACGACGAGTTGCTCTTCCCGCGCCGCAACCTCGAGCTGCTCGGCGAGCACGGCTTCCTCGCGTTGAC
>VAXA01000141.1 GCA_005883365.1 Actinomycetota bacterium | reverse complement strand
GCTCGCGCGATCGCATCTTCCTTCGCCAACCCGAGCCTCCGCTCCTCGCGATAGCGGGAGACGACGAAGAGGGAGTAGTCGATCCCGAGCGCCAGGCCCATCCCCGTGAGCATGTTGACGATGAACACGGAGAGCGAGAACTCGAGCGACAGGAGCGCGACGAGCCCGAGCGCGACGACGATCGAGAGGATCGCCATCAGCACGGGCACGAGCCCGGCGACAACGGCGCCGAAGACGAGCACGAGCACGACCAGCGCGGCGGGCAGGCCGAAGGCGAGCTCGCCCTTCTCGAGGTCGGTCTGCGACTGCTTGCCGAAGTCGTGGTTCACCGTGCGGTAGCCGGTGATGCCGACCTCGAAGCCGGTGTGGTTCGCCTCCTCGACAACCCGCTCGACGGGCGCGGCGCCGGAGTCGCCGACGATCCGCAATGAGAGGAGCGCCGAGTGGCGATCGGGCGAGACGGCGGCTACCCGGAGGTCGCGCACGTCGCCCGTGGCCTTGAGCGCGGCCGCAAGGCGCTGCCCGAACGCTCGGGACTCAGGCGAGGTGGCGGTGTAGCGGCGCGAGCTCACGACGATCACGTCCTGCTTCGTGTTCGCCGCCGTGCGTGGGAACGCCCGGGCGATGGCGTCCGCTGCCTTCGTCGACTCGGGCGTACCGATGACGTGCGAGTCCGAGCTCAGCCCGTGCAGCGAGGTTGCCACGAGCCCGAGCGCAATCACGACTGCGACACCCCAGAGGGCGAACGTCCTGCGCGGCTTGGCGGCGCTCGCGCGCGCCAGCCTCTCGGTCAATCCCATTCCCCGGTCTCCCTATGGTCTGGTTCGGATCGTCCGGAGCATACCGTAGAATCCTCGGTGTGCCGGGCCTGCAGCTCACCTCCGTCTCCTACGTCGTCCTGGGCCTCGTCGCCGAGGGCGCGATGACGCCCTACGACATGAAGCAGAAGGCTGCGCGCTCGGTCGGATACTTCTGGAACTTCCCCCACTCGCAGCTCTACGCCGAGCCCGCAAGGCTGGCGGCGCTCGGTCTCCTCGCCGAGAAGCGGGAATCCGTCGGTCGGCGGCGGCGCGTCTACACGCTCACGCCGGCGGGGCGAGAGGCCCTCGACAGCTGGCTGCGAGAGCCGACGAGCGAGCAGCCGCAGATTCGCGACACCGGGCTGCTCAAGCTCTTCTTCGGCGAGGGGATGAGCCCGGAGGAGGTCTCGGTGCTCGCGCGCGCCCAGGAGGAAGCGCACCAGGCGCGGCTCGCCGTCTACGAGGCGAAGGAGCGCGAGATCGACCATCCGCACCACGCGGCGACTCTCCGCGCCGGGCTTCTCCTCGAGCGACTGCTCGTCGACTTCTGGCGCCAGGTGGGCGCTACTCCACCGTGACCGTCTTGGCGAGGTTCCGCGGCTGGTCGACGTTGAGACCGCGGAGCCGCGCGATGCGGTAGGCGAGCAGCTGGAGCGGGATCACCGCGAGCGACGCCTGGAGGAAGTTCGGCGTCCGTGGCACGTAGATCACGTCGTCGGCGTGGTGCTGGATGTCCTCGTTGCCGTCGGTCGCGATCGCGATCACGTGCGCGCCGCGCGCCCGCGTCTCCTGGATGTTCGAGACGATCTTGTCGTAGACGTGGATGTTCGTCGCGATGACGACGACAGGCGTCCCCTCCTCGAGGAGCGCAATCGGCCCGTGCTTCATCTCACCGGCCGAGTACGCCTCGGTCGGGATGTACGAGAGCTCCTTCAGCTTGAGCGCGCCCTCGAGCGCGACGGGCAGGCCGATGTGGCGGCCGAGGTAGAGGAATAACGGCCGGTCGTGGAAGCGCTGCGCGATCGACTCGATCGGGTGGTCGCCGTCGAGGAACTCCTGCATCTTCTGGGGCAGCTCGTGCAGGCGGTCGAGGATGAAGTCGATCTCGTCCTGCGGCACTGTCCGCCGGATCTCGGCGAGCTTGAGCGCGAGCAGGCTGAGCAGCGCGACCTGCGCCGTGAAGGTCTTCGAGGCCGCGACGCCGACCTCCATGCCGCAACGGGTGTAGAGCGTCGCCTCGGCCTCGCGCGTGATCTGCGTTCCCATGAGGTTCGTGATTGCAAGGGTCCGGGCTCCGCTCTCGCGCGCGAGCTTGACGGCGTTGACGGTGTCCCGTGTCTCGCCCGACTGCGAGATCCCGATCACGAGCGTGTCCTTCGACAGAACAGGGTTCCGGTAGATCCACTCGCTCGCAATGTCGGGCTCCACCGGGATCCGCGCCCACTCCTCGATGATGTAGCGGCCGACGACGCCGGCGTGGTAGGCGGTGCCGCAGGCGACGATCACGATCCGGCGCAGGTTGCGGACCTCCAGCTCGGTCATGCCGAGCGCCTCGAGCATCAGCTTGTGGCCGCGGACGCGGTCGCCGATCGTCTCGGCGACTGCCTCGGGCTGCTCGAAGATCTCCTTGAGCATGAACGTCTCGTAGCCGGCCTTCTCGGCGCTCTCCTCGTCCCAGTCGATCTCCTGGGGCTCGGGCGCGTCGACCTCGGCGCCGTCGACGAAGAAGCGGACGCCTTCGGGCATCACTTCGACCACCTCGCCGTCGCGCGGATGGACGACGGTGCGGGTCTCGCTCAGGAAGGCGGCGATCGAGGAGGCGAGGAAATTCTCGCCGTGGCCGAGCCCGACGACGAGCGGTGTCTGATGCCGGACGCCAACCAGCAGGTCTGGATGGTCGTGATGGATGGCGACGATCGAGAAGTGACCCTCGAGCTGCGGGTAGACGCGGGAGAGGGCCTGCGCGAGATCGCCGTCGTACTGCTCCTCGAGCAGGTGCACGACCACCTCTGCGTCCGTCTCGGACGTGAGGGTGTGACCGCGCGCAGCGAGTTGCTCGCGCAGGTCGACGTAGTTCTCGATGATCCCGTTGAGGACGATCGCCAGCCGGCCCGGCTCGCAGCCCGTAAGCGGATGGGCGTTCTGCTCGGTTACGCCGCCGTGCGTCGCCCAGCGCGTATGGCCGAGGCCGTGGTGCGAGTGGGAGCCGTTGGGGCCGGCCGCCTCGACGAGATTGCTGAGGTTGCCGACGGCGCGGACGTAGTCGAGGGAGTCGTCCTCGCGCAGCGCGATCCCGGCGGAGTCGTAGCCCCGGTACTCGAGCCGGCGCAGGCCCTCCAGCAGGAGCGGCTTCGCGTCACGCGATCCGACGTATCCGATGATTCCGCACACGTCTGCTCCTTTCCCCCGGGGCCCGAAAACGTTCCCCGAAAACACGAAGAGCCCGGCCTCATGACCCGGCCGCAGCATCGCGGGCGGGTCAGCCGAGCTCGTGTGTCACCAGGGCGGCGATCCTAGCACAGAGCTCCTGCGCAGCCTCCGGCGTCTCGGCCTCGGCGAGCACGCGAACGACGGGCTCGGTTCCGGACGGACGGACGAGGACGCGGCCGGTGCCGTCGAGTTCGGCGTTGACGCTCTCGACCTCGGCGAGGAGCTCGTCGGGCAGCGGGCCTCGGCCCGAGCGCGGGAGGTTCCGCATCACCTGCGGGAAGCGCGGCATGACGGCCACCGCCTCGGAGATGGGCCGTTCGCCGAGCGCCCGGCAGAGGAGGAGACCCGCGACGAGGCCGTCGCCCGTGACGTGGCCGTCGAGCCAGATCAGGTGGCCGGACTGCTCGCCGCCGAGGAGCAGCCCCTCTCGACCGAGGGCCTCGAGGACGTAACGGTCGCCGACGTCGGTGACGAAGACGCGAATGCCTCGCTCCTCCATCAGGCGGTGAAAGCCGAGGTTGGTCATCGTGGTGACGGCTACCCCCTCCACCCCGAGATGGAGGGCGAGGACCGCGAGGATCTGGTCGCCGTCGACCGGCTCTCCGCACTCGTCGACCGCGAGCATCCGGTCACCGTCCCCGTCGAAGGCGATCCCGAGGTCGAGGTGCTTCTCGCGAACGACGTCGGCCAGCGCGCGGAGGTCGGTGGCGCCGCAGCCGACGTTGATGTTCGTCCCGTCCGGATCGTTCCCGATCGCGGTGACGTCCGCGCCAAGGTGCTCGAAGGCGTGTGGCGCGAGGCCCGCGTAGGCCCCGTTCGCGCAGTCGACGGCGATCCGGAGGCCGCGCAGGTCCGTGCCGAAGCGTTCGAGCACGAGCTCGAGGTAAGTGTCAGCGGCGACCTCGACCCGGTCGATCTCGCCGCCGCCAGGCGCCGCGGCGTCGAGAAGCGCCTCGATCTCCTCCTCGGCGTCGTCCGTCAGCTTGCGGCCCTCGTGGTCGAAGAACTTGACCCCGTTGTACTCCGGCGGGTTGTGCGAGGCCGAGACGACGGCGGCGAGGTCGAGCCGGAGCAGCGCGACCGCAGGCGTGGGCAGCACGCCGGCGAGAACGGCCGTTCCTCCCGCGGAGGCGACCCCCTGCGCGAACGCCGCCTCGAGCGCGGGGCCGCTCGCGCGCGTGTCGCGGCCCATGAAGACGCGTCCCCGGCCCGACCAGAGCGCAGCCGCCTTACCGAGCCCCTCCACGAGATCCGCCGTGAGCGTCTCGCCGACGACGCCACGGACGCCGTCCGTCCCGAAGTAGTGCCGCGCCACGGCGCGGGACGATAGCCGCCGGCGGGCTAGCGCTTGCTGAACCTAGCGCTTGGAGAACTGCGGCGCCTTGCGCGCCTTGTGCAGGCCGGCCTTCTTGCGCTCGACCTGGCGTGCGTCGCGCGTGAGGAAGCCCTCTCGCTTGAGCGGCACGCGCAGCTCCGGGTTCGCCTCGACGAGCGCGCGGGCGATCCCGTGCCGCACCGCACCGGCCTGCCCGGTCAGGCCCCCGCCGTGGACACGGACGCGGAGGTCGTACTGCCCCTCGAGCCCGGCGACCTTGAGCGGCGAGACGGCGATCGTCTGCCAGACGGAACGCGGGAAGTACTCCTCGAGCGTGCGGCCGTTGACCCATGTTGAGCCGTCGCCGGGCCGCAGGATGACGCGCGCGACCGAGGTCTTACGCTTGCCGGTGCCGCGGTACTGGGCGATCTCGATCACTGTTCCAACTCCAGCGGGCGGGGATTCTGGGCCTCGTGCGGGTGCTCGGGGCCGGCGTAGATCTTGAGCTTCGTGATCTGCTGGCGCGCGAGCCGGTTCTTGGGGAGCATCCCCTTCACGGCGACGCGGAGCACCTCCGTCGGCCGGCGCTCGAGCTGCTCGCGGAGCGTCCGGCTGCGCAACCCGCCGGGATAGCCCGAGTGGCGGTAGTAGCGCTTCTGATCGAGCTTGTTGCCGGTCACCTGGATCTTCTCGGCGTTCACGACGACGACGAAGTCGCCGGTGTCGACGTGCGGCGTGTACTGCGGCTTCCGCTTGCCGCGGAGCGTGTCTGCGATCTGCGTGGCAAGCCGGCCGAGCGTCTTCCCCTCGGCGTCGACGAGGTACCAATCGCGCGTGATTTCTCCGGGCTTGGCGCTGTAGGTCTTCATGAAAAGGGGCGGACTACTGCCCGCCGGCGGCAGATTGTAGCGAAAGCCCGTCGCAATCCCTCTTCGAACGCGGCCGCTCCGCCGTGCGACGGGTGGCGCACGTAGGGCACGTCGAGCACCGAGGCTGCCAGCCGTCCGACGGCGATCGAAAAGCGCCCCTGCGTCAGCTCGTGCAGGAACGGCGAAGACGCCTCGACCTCCGCTCGCGTCGGCCGGCGGTTCGAGACCTCGTCGCCGGGATGCGTCGGCACGACGTTCCACAGGAGCACCTCGTCCTCGACACCGAGCGCAGCGAGCACGCGGTGCACGATCGTCGCGGTCGCCTCTGCAGGCCCGGCCCCTGTGAGTTGCCGCTCGGACGTGAACGGGATGCCGCTG
>VAXA01000140.1 GCA_005883365.1 Actinomycetota bacterium | reverse complement strand
GCCGAGGGCGACCCAGATCCGACTGCCGTCGGGACTGATCCCGAAATGGTGGGCAAGCGCCCCGACGAAGACGCGGCCGACGATTCTGCGGTGCGGGAGGTCGATCACGGACAGGTCTCCCGTACGCTCGTCAGTGACGTAGGCGAGCCGGCCGTCGGGCGCAATCGCAGCGACCTTCGGCGAACGGAAGGCGCGGAAGACCTTGATCGGCCGCAGGCTGCGCAGAGCCAGCAACGTCACCGCTCCCTTCGGGCTGACGACGACCGCCGGCCCGTGTAGGGGCGCGGCGATCATGAGCGGGTCGACAAGGTGGATGCGCCGGACGATGCGGCCGCCGTGTGGGCTGAGCGACACGGCGATTACCTCGTTCGCGGTCTCGGCCGTGACGAGCGCGACCGGGCGGCCCACGGGCGTCGCGGCCACGGACGAAGGGACAAGGAGGGCCGCGACGACGAGTGGGAGAACGAGGATCTTGCGCATGCGTGCGATACGCGCGACCCCTGCCGTGCGGTCCCCGGTGAGCTACGGTTGTCCTCGCTGCGGGGCGTGGCGCAGCCTGGTTAGCGCGTTGGTCTGGGGGACCAAAGGTCGCCGGTTCGAATCCGGCCGCCCCGACTGTAGGAACAGCCGCATACAGCCGTTCGGTGCGCGGAGACCTGCCAGAATCCGCGCGTGGCGCCCTACAGCTGGACCGTCCGCGAAGGATCCCTAGACGGTCCTGTGGTCATGAAGGAGTACGTCTATGACGTTCCCGATAAGGAGCCGGTGGAAGGCCAGGAGCTCTATCTATCCAACGGATCCGGCCCATGGCGCGTCACCCTTCTTGAGAAGGTGCCGGAAGTGCCTCGCTCGCCGTACAACATCCTCGTCGTAGAGCGCGTCTACTAGCCAGTTTTGTTTAGGGCCCGCGCACGCAGAAGGCGCGGGAGTCGGCTCCCGAGTTAGCGCAATCGACGGCACTGCCTGCCTAAATCATCAGGCCGATGCGACGACCTCTCGGACCTCCACGCCATCGAGTGTGACGTCGTCGGGCGCGCCAGCCGCGATCGCGCTCACCCGCTCGCCCGCCGCGCGTGCGTTCTCCTCCGAGTCAAAGATGATCATTGAGAGGCCGTTCGACTCCCCGCCGCCGGTCGACCACGTCCAGTAGCCCGTCTTGAAACCCGGCGCGCCCGAGACCTGCGGCACAACCTGGCTGTTGAGCACTTCCCGAGTACGGTCAACGTTATGGATGGTCACACGTATGACGACCGCATACATCTGAGCCTCCTCTCAGGCGGTTGCTGGAGCGCCGAGCCTGGCGCTTCGCCAGAGGACCTGTACCAGCGGCCGCGGTCCGCGCTGAGTCGGGTCTTCAGCCAGGTTTCGGCGTCGGCTGCCGGTCGAATCCGGCCGCCCCGACTTCGATTCGAGGAAATCAGGGCGCAGCCGCGCGGGCGGCCTCGACGACTTGTTCGAGCCAGGGTCCGACTGCGAGATCCTGCGCACCGTCCGCGCTCAGCTCGCCGACCACCCAGCCGTCGAAGCCGTAGGTCTCGTCGGAACCAAGGCCGCCGGCTTGCATCCCCTCCCGTACCGGCCTGATGTAGATCCCGCAGCCGCGCTCGGACAACTGCATGAGGAGATCACGAACGCCACGGAACGTGCGCTCCTCCTCCGGCGTCGCCCAGGTCCCGCCGTCCTCGTCTTCCGGCTCGTGTGTGAAGTGGTGCTCGTCCACTCGAGGCTCCTCCGATCGCTGGAGACCAGAACCTAGCGCGGCGTCCGGAGCACGTCGGCCGAGCAGCCGGCGACGAGGGCATTCCGCCAGTCCTCGAGGCCCGCGAGCTGAGGATGGCCGACGTCGATTGCGACGTCGCGCCACGACTCGAGCCCGAGCGCCTCGGCGCCTCCGGCGGAACCGATCGCCAGCAAGTCCTCTACCTCGAACACGTCGCGCCGGCCGGATTGGCGCCGGGCGATCCCGTCAAGCTCCCGCAGCTCCTCGAGCGGATCGATCCTCACGTTCGAGTCGGAGCCGATGCACAGTCCGACGCCGCGGTGGAGGAGGCGCTCGACGGGGAGGAAGCCGTCGCCGAGGTTCGCCTCCGTCGTCGGGCAGGCACAGACGCGGGCACCCGCCGCGGCGAGCAGGTCGAGCTCGTGCCCGTCGGCATGCGTCGCATGGACGACGGTCGTGCCTGGGCCGACGCAGCCACAGGCGTCGAGGAGCTCGATCGGGCGCAGCCCATACTCGGCGAGGCACTCCTCGACCTCGCGCGGCTGCTCGTCGGCGTGGACGTGGAGCGGCAGCTTGTGCGCCGCCATGTAGCGGCCGAGCTCCTCGAGCCAATCCCGTGGGCAGGCGCGGACGGAGTGGGGGGCGACACCAACCCGGATGCCCGCTGCCCGCAGCTCCTCGAGCTCGCGCAGGTACGCCGCCACCGACTCCTGCCGGAAGCGGTCGATGCCGCCACGGGCGTACGCGACATGGAGCAGGACGAGCTCGACTCCCGCCTCCGCGGCAGCCTCGGCGGCCGCGCGCGCCTCCTCGAGCCCGAGATAGTGGAACTCGCCAACCGCGGTGTAGCCCGCCGCGCGCAGTTCGCGGTAGACGTCCGCATAGCTCGTCCGGACGTGGGCCGGGGTCTGACCCCGGGCGAGCTCGAGCATCGTCTCGCGCCAGGCCCAGAAGTCGCCGCCCTCCGTTCTCCCGCGCAGCGCCCGCTGGAACGCGTGGCAGTGCGCGTCGACGAAACCCGGGATCCGCGGCAGTTCCCGCACGCGCGAGAGGATACGGCGAGAGACGCCCCGTATCCTTGCTCACGTGGAGGCTCCAGCCGTCTCGCAGCCGCTCGCCCTGCTCCCCAACGCTCTCACGGTCGCGCGGCTCGCCCTCATCCCAGTCTTCGTCGTGCTCATGGTGCGCGCCGGCCACCGGCCGAGCTGGCCCGCGGGCGTCGCCTTCGGCATCGCCGGGATCACCGACCAGGTGGACGGCTTCCTCGCGCGCCGTTGGCGAGTCGAGTCCCGTTTCGGCAAGCTGGCCGATCCACTTGCCGACCGCCTGATGATCGATGCAGCGGTGATCCTCCTCTTCGCCTACGACCGCCTGCCGTGGGCCGGGCTCGCCGTTGTCGTCGGACGGGACGTCGTGCTGCTCGCGGGCTCCGGCCTCCTCGCCCCCCGCGGCATCGAGGTGGACGTGAACGCCGTCGGCAAGGCCGCGACCTGGGTGCTGTACGCCGCGATCTTCTTCCGCATCGTCACGCACACCGCGACCCAGTGGCCGGTCGACCTCTTCTGGGCGGGCCTGGCACTCGCCCTCCTGGCCGGGGCGTTGTACTTGCGGACGGCCTGGGGAGAACTGCGGCGATGAAAGCCGTCGTCATGGCCGGGGGAGAGGGCACGCGGCTACGGCCGCTGACCTCGAACCAGCCGAAGCCGATGGTGCCGATCGTCGGCAAGCCGTGCATGGAGCACATCGTCGAGCTCCTCAAGCGGCACGGCTTCGAGGACGTGATCGTCACCGTCGCCTTCCTGCCGCAGGCGATCCGCAGCTACTTCGGTAGCGGAGAGACGCTCGGCGTCGATATCGGCTATTCGGTCGAGGAGTCGCCGCTCGGCACCGCCGGCTCTGTGAAGCGCGCGGCGGGGAGGCTCGACGACACGTTCCTCGTCATCTCCGGCGACGCACTCTGCGACGTCGACCTGACGCAGCTCGTCGAGGCGCACCGCGAGAAGCAGGCCTCGGTGACGATCGGGCTCAAGTCGGTCGACAACCCGCTCGAGTTCGGCATCGTCGTCACCGACGAGGACGGCCGGGTCGAGCGCTTCCTCGAGAAGCCGTCGTGGGGCCAGGTCTTCTCCGACACCATCAACACCGGCATCTACGTGCTCGAGCCGGAGGTGCTGAAGCACATCCCGCAGGACCGGCCGTACGACTTCTCGAAGGAGCTCTTCCCGCTCCTGCTCGAGATGGGACGGCCGATCTACGGCCACGTCTTCGACGGCTACTGGCAGGACATCGGCGACCTCGACCAGTACCGGCAGGCGAACTTCGATGCCCTCGACGAGCGCGTGCGGCTCGAGATCACCGGAATCCGCATTCGCGGCAACGTCTGGATGGGGGACGGGGTGGACCTCGACGACCTCGAGGCGATCGAGGGGCCCGCGTACCTCGGCAACTACTGCCGCGTCGCGCGCGGCGCGCACATCGGCCCGTACACGGTGCTGTCGACGAGCGTCACGGTGCGCGAGCGGGGCCGCGTCCAACGCTCGATCGTCGACAGCTCGACCTACATCGGCCGCAGCGCCGACGTCGTGGGAGCGATCATCGGCCGCAGCTGCGACCTGCGCGCGCACGTGCGCGTGCACGAGGGCGTCGCGATCGGCGACGAGGTCACCGTCGGCGCCGAGAGCGTGATCCTGCCGGGCGTTCGGATCTATCCCTTCAAGGAGGTCGAGACCGGCTCGCAACTGCACGAGAGCCTGATCTGGGAGTCCCGGGGCACGACCCGTGTCTTCGGCAAGCAGGGCGTCGCAGGGATGGTGAACGTCGACCTGACTCCTGACGTGGCGGTCCGGCTCGCCGCCGCGCTCGGCACCGCTCTCAAGCGCGGCGCGCGCGTCGTCGCGAGCCGCGAGAGCTCTGCCGCCTGCCGGATGATCAAGCGGGCCATGATCTCCGGCATCTCGTCGACCGGGGTTCACGTCGCCGACCTCCGCGTCAGCGCCGCGGCGGTAGCGCGCCACCTGGTGAAGTCGGAGGCCTACGACGCCGGCTTCCACGTCGGTGTCAGCCCGAACGACCCGGAAGTGATCCGCATCCAGTTCTTCGAGCCTCCCGGGGTCGAGATGAGCGCGGCCATGCAGAAGGAGGTCGAGAAGCACTTCACGCGCGGCGAGTTCCGTCGCGTCGCCGCGAGCGAGGTGGGAGCCATCTCGTACCCCGCGCGGGTGCGCGAGACCTATGCCGGAGAGCTGCTCTCGACGATCGACGTAGACGCCGTGCGTGCGCGCCGCTTCCGGATCGTCGTCGACTACGGCTTCTCCGGCGCGTCGTACGTGCTCCCGCTCGTGCTCGGACCGCTCGGGGTCGAGGTCGTCTCCGCGCACGCCTTCACCGGCGAAGGGCCCGACCACGCCGATACCGCTCCCGGGCTCGCCGCCTCGATCGGCCAGACGAAGCGACTCGTGCCGGTAGTAGGAGCCGATCTCGGCGCGGTCTTCGACCGCTCGGCCGAGCGGCTCCATCTCGTCGACGAGCAGGCCCAGGAGGTGCCGGTCGAGCAGGCGCTCCTGCTCTTCCTCCGCCTGCTCGGCTCGAACGGGCGCCGTGGGAAGCTCGCGTTCCCCGTGACAGTGACGAGCCAGGTCGAGCGTCTCGTCGAGGGCTCTCAGCTCGAGGTCGTGCGGACGCCGACGTCCCTGCCCGAGCTGACGCGAGCGGCAGCCGCGGGTGACGTCGTTTTCGCGGGCGCCGTGGGCGGTGGGTACGTCTTCCCCGAGTTTCTGCCGGGCTACGACGCGGTGGCGAGCCTCGCGAAGCTGCTCGAGCTGCTCGCGCCCGTGAACAGGCCTGTCTCGGAGCTCGTGGCCGAGCTGCCCGAGCCGACGCTCGTCCATCACCAGGTGCCTTGCCCGTGGGCGCTCAAGGGCCTCGTGATGCGCGTCCTCAACGAGCGGCTCGCAGGGCGCGATCTCGACCTGACCGACGGGATCAAGCTGTTCGACGAGCGCGGCTGGGCGCAGGTGCTGCCGGATCCCGACGAGCCGCTCATCCATCTCTATGCCGAGGGCGAGACGCGCGAGCAGTCAGAGGAGCTGGCGCGCGAGCTGCGCACGCTCGTCGACGAGATCGAGCAGGGCGAGGCGGCCGCAGCCCGCACATAGGAGGGCTCATTGCCCCGGCCGAACGCAAAGGCTAAAGTTCAGCTTCACCCTCGGTGAGGGCGCCTCCAACCCCGTAGAAAGGGCTCGATGGAACCGCTGCCGGATCTCGCGACGCTGTCCGACGAAGACCTCAAGAAGCTGATCGACGAACTGACCCACGAGGAGCAGGAGGTCTCGTACCGCCGCCGGCTCCTGCACGGCAAGATCGACATCCTCCGGGCCGAGCTCGTCGCGCGCCTGCACGAGACGGAGGGGAGGAGCGTCCTCGAGACGGTCGACGTCGACTCGCTGACGGCGATCCTCACCGGCAAGGCCGCCCCGCCTGCCTGATGGCGCACGTCTACTGTCCGGAGTGCGGGTACAACAACCCGGAATCCGCGCGCTTCTGCGCGAGGTGCGGTGCTGCTCTCGTCCGCCCCGAGGAGGGCGAGTCGACCGAGGCGTTCACGGCTCCCGAACTGCCCGAGAACCTCGATCCACTCGACGACCTCGGCGTCCACGGCGCCGCGCTCATCGTCCGCTCGGGCGGGGGACGGGCCGGCGAGACGTTCTCGCTCGAGACAGGCCCGACGACGATCGGTCGCTCGCCTGAGTGCGGGATCTTCCTCGACGACGTGACGGTGTCACGCAAGCACGCCGTGGTCACCCAGGCAGGCGATCGCTGGGAGCTCGAGGATCAGGGCAGCCTTAACGGGACGTTCGTCAACCGCGAGCGAGTCGAGACCGCGGAGCTCAGCGACGGGGATGAGCTCCAGATCGGCAAGTACCGGCTCACCTTCCTCCAGCGCTGATGGCGATGACCGAGGCACCGTCGCGCCGGCGGCTCCTGACGATCGGCACCGTCTGCAGCCGGCTCAAGGACGCGTTCCCCGACGTCTCGATCTCCAAGATCCGCTACCTCGAGGACCAAGGGCTCCTCAATCCGCGGCGGACGCAGGGCGGCTACCGGCTCTTTTCCGAGGACGACGTCGAGCGCCTGGAGACGATCCTCCGCCTGCAGCGCGACGAGTTCCTGCCGCTGCGCGTGATCCGGGAGGAGCTCGAAGCCGGCGCGGGCAAGGAGCGGCGCCGGCGGCGCAGCGTGGTCGACGTGGGAGAGGAGGAGCTCGACCTCGAGGAGCTCTGCGACCGCGCAGGCATCACGGCCGAGCGCGCGCGCGAACTGGAGGAGTTCGGGCTGCTCGAGTCGCGCGTCGAGGACGGGCAGCGGCTCTACGCCGAGAGCGAAGCGGATATCGCCGCGGCGTGCGAGGCGCTCGCGCGCTTCGGCATCGACGCGCGGAACCTCCGCGCCTTCCGCACGGCGGCCGACCGCGAGAGCAGCCTGCTCGAAGCGGTGATCGCCCCGGCCCTGCGCTCGCGCAACGCCGAGCGGCGGCAGGCGGCCCTCGGCGACCTGCAACGGCTCGCGCAGAGCGCCCAGGAGCTGGCCGACCTGCTCCTTCGGCGCAACGCCCGCCGCCTGGTCGAGTAGCCTCGGCGCGTGGCGGGGATCGATCTCACGACGCGCGTCCGCGAGGTCCCGGACTTTCCGGAGCCCGGCGTCGGCTTCAAGGACATCTCGCCGCTGCTGCTCGACCCGGAGGCACTGCGACAGGCGGTCGGCGAGCTCGCAGGCTGGACGCGTGAGCGCCAGGCCGATCTCGTGCTCGGGGCCGAGGCGCGCGGCTTCTGGCTCGGTGCTGCGATCGCGGTCGAGGTCGGCTGCGGCTTCGTGGCGGCGCGGCGGCCAGGCAAGCTCCCGCCGGAGACCGTTTCTGCGACCTATGCGCTCGAGTACGGGCAGAACACGCTCGAGGTCGCGGCAGGCGCGATCGGAGGCGGCGCGCGGGTCGTCATCCACGACGACGTTCTGGCGACCGGCGGCACGGTGGAGGCGATCGCAGGGCTGGTCGAGCACCTCGGCGGCACCGTCGTCGGCGTCAACTTCGTGATCGAGCTCTCCTTCCTCGGCGGCCGCGAACGCCTGGCGCAGTACGACCTGTTCTCGCTGATCACGTATTAGCGCCCTAAAGGACCGCGTTTCAGCGTCCGACGTTGTCTCTACAACGTCCCCATGTATGACCCCCTGACGACCCGCTACGCCTTTGCCTGCCCGGTGCGGGGCGAGACCCACGTCCTGCTCTCGGCGTTCCGAAGCATCGAGCAGCTCCCCGGCGCCGCGCATCCCGCCGTCTTCCGCGTGCGGTTCGACTGCCACTGCGGCGGGGAGCACGACGGGCTCCTGACCCACGAGGAGCTGGACTGGGCGCCGCTTGGTCTCGGCGCCGGCGAGTTCCTCAACCTCATGACCGCGCGGCTCGAGCCCGCGGGCGCCGAGCTGGGCGAGCTGGCGGCCGTGCACATCAAGCGGGGGGAGTGGCCGTGGAG
>VAXA01000139.1 GCA_005883365.1 Actinomycetota bacterium | reverse complement strand
GCGAGGAACAGGCGCGAATCGAGGAGACGATGGACGGCCTCGAGCCGGACTTCAGCGACGCGAGCCTCGAAGACGTCGGCGTCTGGCCGGGCGAGGAGC
Source organism: Actinomycetota bacterium (assembly GCA_005883365.1). Taxonomy (GTDB): domain Bacteria; phylum Actinomycetota; class Thermoleophilia; order Gaiellales; family Gaiellaceae; genus Palsa-739. Next base: position 2,553 of record VAXA01000139.1, on the reverse strand, counting down.
CGGTCGAGGAGCTTACCGCCGAGACGAGAGAGGCGACCGTGCCGGTGGCCGCGGAGGAGTCCGCGTTCTGGGGCAACGGCGGGGCCCGCGACTTCGACTGGGGCGACTAAGTAGCTCGCGGGTGCTGCGCACCCGCTCGTTGGGATAAGGAACTCCGCGTCCGCGAGAGCGCGGTCTCGCGAACGCTCTGTGCAGTTTGGCTTCGATGCTCTTGATGGGATCGCTGCCTCGTGCGCTCGCGCGCGGCGGAGGCCGGCGCCCTCAGCGTCCACCCCTCCACAAGCACCCACTCAACCAGCAAGCGACGACCACTTCAGCTGAGCACCGCGTTAGCCTGAAGCTTCATCCGATGGCCTCCTTGGCACCGAGCTGCCCTTGTCAGCGCGCAGCCTCCAGGGAGGCCCGGATGAACCAACGTGCTTAGGAACTACAGCTAGAGCACTGATGCGACGAGCTTTAGGTCCCTCACGAACGCCTCCATCTCTCTCTGGCGGGACTCGTCGTCGCGCTGGCGGAGGATTGCGCTCGGGTGGATCGTCGCGGTGACGTGCTCGGCGAGATCCGACTCGAGCCACTCGCCGCGCTGCCGTGTGACGCGGAAGTCGCGGCCGAGTAACGCCTGCGCGGCCGACGCGCCGAGGCAGACGAGCACGCGCGGGCGCACCACGTCGAGCTCCGCCTCGAGCCACGGGCGGCAGGCGGAGAGCTCGCTCCAGCTCGGCTTCGCGTGGATGCGGCGCTTGCCGCGCGGCTCCCACTTGAAGTGCTTGACGGCGTTCGTGACGTAGGCCGCCCGGCGATCGATTCCCGCGAGCTGGAGCGCCTCGTCGAGGATGCGGCCTGCAGGACCCACGAACGGCGCGCCCTCCAGGTCCTCGCGGTCGCCCGGCTGCTCGCCCACAAACATCGCGGGCGAGCTGCGGCGGCCGGCGCCGAACACCGTTTGCGTCGCCTGCTCCCAGAGCGGGCAAGCGCGGCAGTCGGCCGCGGCGTCGCGCAACTTCGGCAGCGTCGGCCGCGGCGGGACGAGGTCGGCGGCGGAATCCGGCATCGGAAGCTGCTTTCCCGCGCATTCCGGAGCGAAGCATCGGAGCCTCTGATCACCCCCACGGGGGATAGGCGGAAGGGCGCTCGCACCGATGCTTCGTTCGTCCGCTGCGGTCCACCCTCCGGGGGCTCAAAACGGTGTATCTCAACTGCGATCGATCGGGGGATCGGTGGTAGTCCGGCCGAACCATCTCCGGCTGCTCGCCGGCGACCCCCGGGCCGGCGATCCGACCCTCGTCGAGTCGTACAGGCGGCTCGCCGACGTCTTCCACGAGGTTCTTGCCGAGCAGAGCCTCGACGCGCTGCTCGTCCGCATCGCCGACACCGTCGGCGACCTGATCCCGCTCGACACGCTGACGATCTACGAGGCGGACGAGACCAAGCAGGTGCTGAAGCCGGTGCTCGTCCGCGACGTGTACGCGGACGAGATCATGAGCACGACGATCAGCTTCGCCGAGGGCATCACCGGGTGGGCGGCGCGGCACCGCGAGGCTGTCCTCTCGAATCAGGCTCACCTCGACCCGCGCGTCCGCAATGTGCCCGGCACGCCGCTCGAGCCCGAGGCGCTGATCTGCGTTCCGTTGATCGCACGCGGACAGATCAAGGGCGCGCTCAACATCTACCGCGAAGGCGACGCCGTCGCGTTCAGCGAGATGGAGTTCGAGATCGCGAAGCGGTTCGGCGACGCGGCGGCGCTCGCGCTCGACAACGCCGAGAGCCGCGCGCAACTCGAGCACCAGGCCCGCACGGACTCCCTCACGGGCCTGTTCAACCACAGCGTCTTCTACGAGAGGCTGCTTCAGTCCCTGCAGGAGTCGAGCCGCACGCACATGCCGCTCGCGGTGCTCATGCTCGACATCGACGACTTCAAGCACGTGAACGACGTCCACGGCCATGCTGTGGGTGACGAGCTGCTCCGCTTCCTCGCGGAAGCGCTGCGCGCGATCGTCCGTCCGGAGGACGTCATCTGCCGGCTTGGCGGCGAGGAGTTCGCCGTCATCATGGACGGGTGCGGCGGCGAGGACGCCGTCCGGGTGGCCGAGCGGGTGCAGACCCGGCTCGCCGCCGTCGATTTCCCGGGCATCGGCCGGATGACCGTCTCGGTCGGGCTCGCGCTCGGGCCCGAGCACGGGATGAACCCGCGCGAGCTCGCGGCGTGCGCGGAGGCGGCCATGATGACGGCGAAGGCGCAGGGCAAGAACCAGGTCGTCCTCTATGCCGAGGACAGCACGCGGCGGCCCGACGCGCCGGGCATCGAGCGGGATGTCCGCTCGATCGCGCACCTGAAGATGCTGCAGAGCCTGACCGGAAAGCTCAACCGGCTGAATGACGTGCGGGAGATCGGCGAAGCGATCGCGGCGGAGCTCCGGTCGCTCGTCGATTACCACAACTGCCGCGTCTTCGTCTCCGACGGCGATGAGCTCATCCCGGTCGCGTTCCTCGGCGATCTCTCGTCGGACACGACGGCGCTCCCGCTCGAGTTGCTCCGCACCCGCATCGGTATAG
>VAXA01000005.1:1291-2677 GCA_005883365.1 Actinomycetota bacterium | reverse complement strand
GCGCAGCAGACCTCTGCGGCCGCCAACGTCCGCGAGGCGATCCCGTCCGCCGAGGCGTTCTACTCCGACCAGAACACGTATGTCGGGCTTGGGGACGCGGCCGGTGTTCCCACCGCACTGTTCAAGGGCTACGACTCCGGCATGAGCACGACGCTCAGGGCCTTCGGCGCCGCCGGTGGCTACTGCATCTCCGACCACAACGGCAGCTGGTACGCCAAGGTCGTCGGTCCGGGCGGCACCGTGCAGACGAAGCTCGCGGCCGGTTGCACCACCGCTGCCGGCTAGCGGAAGCAAACTCACGGCAACACCCAAGGGCGCGGGAAACCGCGCCCTTTCTCTTTTTCCGCTGGATCCCGACGTATCCCCCTTTTCAGGGAGGCCCGCAGCTCCGGGCCTGCCGATAGGAGGGCCATGAACGCGACGTTGAGCACGCGCCAACTCCGGCTCGTCGGCCTGCTCGTTCTGGTCGTCGTCGCCGCCGGCGGCTACCTGGTCGTCGGCAAACACAAGACGACCACGCAGCCGAGCACGGCGCATTCCACAACGCCCGTGAGCACTCCGGCGCGGACGACTCCCGCGCCGAGCAAGGCGCACAAGCACGCCGTGACGCCGGTCAAGCTCAACACCCACGGCCTTCCGGTCCACGTCGCCCTGGCGCTTCGGAAGCACTCCGTCGTCGTCGTCATGCTTACCCAGCCTGGCGCCGGCGTCGACCAGACCGCCGCCGCCGAGGCACAGGCCGGTGCGCTCGAGATGGGCGCCGGGTACGTCAACCTCGACGTCTTCCACCAGCGGCCCGGCACTGCGATCCTCCGCAGGCTCGGAGTCGTCAACACGCCGGCCATCCTCGTGGTCAAGCGCCCGGGCCTCGTGTACTCAGAGTTCAAGGGCTTCGTCGACCGCGACGTGGTCGCCCAGGCCGTCGCCGACGCGCGCTGATGAGAAGGGGCGGCCGCTTTCAGGCAGCCGAGCCTGAGCCGCGGGAGCTCTTCGTCCGGAGCGCGAGCCGGTTCGGTCGCCCAGTCGTGACGATGCGGGCGCGTGACCTCGGCGACGCGTGCGTCGTCGACGACGAGGTCGAGGGCCACGAAGACGGGGCCGAGCCGCGGTCGTACAACTTTGCCGACGCCCAGCAGGCGAGCACGTTCGTGACCGAGGCCGTAGAGGCGCTCGTCTATCTCGGCTGCGACATCAACGCCTGAGAAACGCGAGCGAGGAAGCCGTGGATCCGGTGCAAAGGGACGGGGGCGAGTTCCTGGAGCACGAAGCAGAGCTTGGCGCCGACATCATCGCCCTCCCTCAGCTCGAGCGGCTGCCTCCCGATCCCGACGCTTTCGACGCCGGTCCCGGCTCAGCAAGCTTCACCGCCGACAACCGCTCGGCACG
>VAXA01000005.1:0-1214 GCA_005883365.1 Actinomycetota bacterium | reverse complement strand
CGTGACCTCGGCGACGCGTGCGTCGTCGACGTCGAGGTCGAGGGCCACGAAGACGGGGCCGAGCCGCGGTCGTACAACTTTGCCGACGCCCAGCAGGCGAGCACGTTCGTGACCGAGGCCGTAGAGGCGCTCGTCTATCTCGGCTGCGACATCAACGCCTGAGAGACGCGAGCGAGGAAGCCGTGGATCCGGTGCAAAGGGACGGGGGCGAGTTCCTGGAGCACGAAGCAGAGCTTGGCGCCGACATCATCGCCCTCCCTCAGCTCGAGCGGCTGCCTCCCGATCCCGACGCTTTCGACGCCGGTCCCGGCTCAGCAAGCTTCACCGCCGACAACCGCTCGGCACGGCTCGAAGCGCTCGAGCTCGTCCGGGCTGCCGTCGAGCTGGCCGACCGCATCGAGAAAGATGCGCAGGAGACTGCGAAGGACCGGCTGACGCGCACCGAGGAAGAGGTTCGGCTGCGCCGGCTCGCCCTCGACGAACGCGAAACACAGCTCGATCACTTCAAGCGCGACCTCGAGGCGGCGCGCCAGGATCTGACACGGGTCGAGCAGGAGCTCGCCGAGCAGCGGCACCAGGCGGCGGAGGCGTCACGCGAGGCTCATGAGCGTCTTGCGGGCGCCGAGGCGGAAGCAGCCGCGACGATCGCGGCCGCGAGCGAACGCGCCGAGGCGCTGTACGCGGAGGCGCGGGCGGAAGCCGACGGCATCGTCGCCGCTGCCCGGAACGAGGCGGAGGGGGCCACCGAGTCGCTTCGCTCCGAGGCCGAGGCCGCCCTCGGGGCCGCTCGCTCCGAGGCGGAGACTGTCCTGGCGAACGCTCGCGCAGAGGCGCAGGAGGTGCTCTCACGCGCCAGCACGGAGGCCGCGCACACGGCCGAGAACGCGCGGGCATCCGCCGACGAGCTGCTGGCCAAGGCGGGCGTGGAGGCGCGCGACATCTCCGACACCGCGCGGCGCCAGGCCGAGCAGCTGCTCGCCACGGCGAGCGTCGGTGTGGCGGAGCCTGACGCGGAACACGAGCAGCAGCCGGAGGCTGCCGACCCGGAAGAGCAAGAGCCGCCTGTCGCGGCCGAGCCTAAGGCATCTGCCCCTGAGTCCGAGATCGAGGAGGATTCCGCATCCCCCGCGGGGGGCTTCACACCGCCGCCGACCTCGCTCGAGGATCTCGCGGCCGCGAGCCGGCCGAAGCGCTTCAGCTTCCGGAACCAGTAG
>VAXA01000138.1:4205-5969 GCA_005883365.1 Actinomycetota bacterium | reverse complement strand
CACCCGGAGCGGTGATCGTCGCATGCGTTTGACATCTGATCAAGCGTGCTTCACGCTCGATCCCGGTGAAGCCGACCGTGGAGCCGACGCTGTCGCACGCCGGCGCCGCGCTGCGCCACCGGACGATGGCCGAGGCGGCGCTCGAGCAGCTTCGCGAGGCGATCATCCTCGGCGAGCTGTTGCCGGGGACGCCGTTGCGGCTGGAGGACCTCGCGCGCTCGCTCGGGATGAGCATCTCGCCGATCCGCGAGGCGGTGCGCCAGCTCGAGGCGCTGGGGCTCGCGGAGCACGTCCCGCACCACGGCGCGAAGGTGGTGCCGCTCGAGATCGAGGAGCTGCGCGAGCTCTTCTCGATCCGCCTCGTGCTCGAGACGATGGCGGTACGACGGGCCGCCGAGCTGTTCGGCCCGGAGGACGAGCAGGCGGCCCGCTCGCACCTTATCGAGCTCGACGGCGCCCGCCGAGGCGGCGACGCGCGCGTCGCGGTACGGGCGCACACGGCCTTCCATTTCACGCTCTACGAGGCTGCGCGCTCCGGCTGGCTGCTGCGCCTGATCCGTCCCGCCTGGGACAGCTGCGAGCGGTACCGGCCGGTGCTGCTCGGGACCGGCGGCTCACCGCAGGACCGGCACGCCGAGCTCGATCGGGACCTGCTCGGCGCCTGCGCGACCCGCGATCCGGACCGCGCCGCCGCCGCGTTGCACGCACACCTCGAGCTGGCGAGCGACATCTACGAGGTCGAGCTCGCCGGCAGGAGCATCTTTGCGTTCTAGGGCTGAAAGGAGAGAGATGGCAACGACGTCGGAACCGTCCACCGGGCAGTCGGCCCGGGAGCTCGTGCCGTTCCGCGTCCGCACTGCGGACGGACGGGAGGTCGAGCTCGAGTACTCGTCGCCGCGGCTGGCGGAGGATCACGACGAGAGAGCCGTGCTCGAGACGCTGCCGTGGTTCGAGCCGGGCAAGCCGCTCCGCAACTACATGCTCCACGAGACCGACCTCTACGACGAGGTCGAGCAGGTGTGGGGCCGGCGCTGGGGCGCCGAGGGAATCGGGACGCTGCGCGAGGTGCTCGTCTCTCGCCCGACCGAGAACGAGGTGCGGCCGGAGTACGCGGAGGAGTGGCAGTACTACTACTCGGCGGCCGGCGGCAACGCCGATCTGGGCCGGCTGCAGGTGCAGTTCGACGAGTACTACCAGGTGCTCGCCGACAACGGTGTCCGCGTCAACTACATCGAGCCGCCGGTGCCTGCGATCGGCGCGTACGGCTGGATCAAGAACCTCGTCACGCTCGCCGGCGGCGGCCTCGTCGTCCACGGCGGAGCCGTCGTGCACCGGTACGGGCTCGGCTCCTGGCAGAAGGGCCGCGAGGTGATCTGGCAGCAGGTGCTCGCCGCGTTACAGGTGCCCGTCTACCTGACGATCCACGGCACCGGCGTCGGCGAGCCGGGCGCGGGCCGGTGGCTGGACTCCAGGACCTTCGTCTTCAACGAGTCGGTGGTCGCGAACGAGGAGGGACTCCGCCAGCTCGAGTTCGTGCTTTCCAACCTCGGCGTCGAGCTGATCGTCTGCCACAGCCCCGGCTGGTACGACACGACCGGCCACGGCAACATCGGCACGTCCCACATGGACATGGTCATGCTGACGGTCGACCACGGGAAGGTGCTGCTGGCCCCGCACCTCGTCAACTACGGCTTCGTGCGGGAGCTGCTCCGGCGCGGCTACGAGATCATCGAGGTGCCGGTCAAGGAGTACTGGGATCTCGCG
>VAXA01000138.1:0-3976 GCA_005883365.1 Actinomycetota bacterium | reverse complement strand
GGCCAGGTGCTCGCGCCGATCTGCCAGAGCCGCTCGACCGGCGTGGTGTGGCCGGGGCTGCGTCCGAAGGGTCGCCAGAGGAAGTTCTGGTCGAGCGCGAGCGAGCCGTCGTAGGGGTCGCCGTGCCGCAGGTTGACGTTCGCCCGCTGCAGGTCGTGCGGGCCGAGCGCGACTCGCTTTAGGATCGACGACTCGAGGTTCGGGACGTGCCGCGCGAGGCGGGCCTGGATCCGGTCGGCGTACCGCTCCCGCAGCTCGTCCGTCCACTCGCCGCCGGCGACGTCGAGGGTCTCCGCCGCGTCGCCCTTGAGTCGCCACGGCAGCTCCTGGAGCTGGATCCACAGCAGCCCGCGGCCCTCCGGCGCGCGCGACGGGTCGAGCGTGAGCGGCTGGCCCACCACGATGGTCGCCTCGGCCGGGAGCAGCCCGCGCTCCGCCTCGTTCACCGCGCGCGAGACGCCGTCGAGCCCCGGGGTGACGTGGACGATCGCCGTGCGCGCGAGCCGTTCGTCTCCGTCCCAGCGCGGCGGCTCGGAGAGCGCATAGTGGATCTGCATCTCCGAGCGGCCGTAGCGGAAGCGGCGCGCGCCTTCCGCGACCGGTGCGGGCACGTCGGCGTCGGCGAGCAGCCGTTCGTAGAGCTGCGTCGGAGTCACGCTCGCGACCACCGCGCGCTCCGCCTCGATCGTCTCGCCGTCGGTGAGCCGGACGCCGACGGCCCGGCCCGAGCGGACGAGCACGCGCTCAACGTCACGGTCGGTCTCGCAGACGCCGCCGTGGTCGCGGATCAGCTGCACGAGAGCGTCCGCGAGCCGCGCGCCGCCGCCGCGCGGCACCGGCATCCCTCCTTCCTGCACGGCGACCGCGATCACCTGCGTCATGAAGCCGGACGTCGCCTGGTCCGGGCCGAGGCCGGTGTGCAGCACCCAGGGCGCGAGCACGCCATACGCGCGCTCCGAGGCGAACGTCGTCTCGAGCCAGTCGCGACTCGACTGGAGCACCTCGCCGAGGAAGGCGAGGCCGCCCGCGCGGCCCAGCCGCCGCACGGCCTTTGCGGCGAGCGCGAGCCCAGCCGGCGACCAGAGCTCCGTGCCGAGGACGCCGAACGCGAGGTCGGCGTTGGGGAGGAACCGCTCGAGCACGTCCGGCCACTCCGGCCCGAGCTCCTCCGCGTTCCCGTCCGCCGTGCGCAAGAGGAAGGCCGCACCGCCGTCCGGAAAGGCGGTCGCCGTCGGCAGATCGGTGTTGAAGTATTCGAGCCCGCACGCGGCGAGATCGTCGCCGAGCTCCGCGTGCGCCGCGCCGCCGACCCAGAGCGGGTGCCAGGCGCTGAAGACGTCGTGGACGAAACCTGGTTCCGTCAGCTCCTCAGTCTTGATCGCGCCGCCGAACCAGTCGTTCCGCTCGAGCACACAGACGCGCCAGCCGGCCCGCGCGAGCAGCGCCGCGCAGGCGAGCGAGTTGACGCCGCTCCCGACGACAACCGCGTCGAAGCCGTCGCCTTCAGCCATTCGCGAGCTCCCGGAGCTCGTCGTCGCTGACCAGGCCGCGCTTGCGCGTCCCGAGCTCCTTCACGCGGGCGAGCAGGTCCGGCCACCGCTCCTCGGGCACGTCAAGTCCCAGCTCCTCGACCTTGATCCGGATCGAGTCGAGCCCGCTCTTCTTGCCGAGTACGATCGCGCGCTCGGCGCCGACGAGCTCGGAGGAGTACGGCTCGATCGACGGCGGGTCGTGGAACTGCGAGGCGACGGCGCCAGACTCGCGGCGGAAGAGGGTGTCGCCGGTGAGCGGCTTCCACGGCGGGAGGCCGTAGCCCGACAGCTCCTGTACGCGGGCCGCGACCTCGCGGATCTTTTCGAAGCGGAGGCCGGTCTCGACGCCGTACAGGGCGCGGAGCGCGAGGGCGATCTCGCCGAGGTCGGCGTTCCCCGCGCGCTCGCCCATCCCGTTGATCGTGCCGTGGATCCACGTCGCGCCGGCGCGCACGGCCGCTACCGCCGCTGCCGTCGCGAGCCCGAAGTCGTCGTGGCCGTGGAAGTGGACGGGCAGCCCGTCGACGTACTGCAGCGTCGCGCCGACGAGGTCGGCAACGGCCTCGGGGGAGGCGATCCCCAGTGTGTCGACGACGGCCACTTCCTTCGCGCCCGCCTCGACGGCGGTCTCGTAGACCTGCCGGTAGAAGTCGGGCTCGGCGCGGGTCGAGTCGACTCCGAAGAAGGCCGCGCGGATCCCATGCTCTGCGGCGAATCGCACCGCGCTCGCGATGCGCTCGAGCATGGTCTCGCGCGAGACGCCGATCGCCTCGAGCTTCAGGTCCGAGATGGGCGACTCGATCACCGACGCCTCGACTCCGAGCTCGACGAGGAGCTCGAGGTCGGCCCGCAGCGCGCGCGAGAAGCCCCATACCTCGGCGGTGAGGCCGGCGCTCGCAATCAGCTCGACGGCCCGCCGGTCGTCCTCGGACACGCGCGGGAAGCCCGCCTCGATCCGCTCGATGCCGAGCCTGTCGAGCAGCCGCGCGATCTCGAGCTTGTCCTCGGGCGAGAGGACGACGCCGACCGTCTGCTCGCCGTCGCGGAGCGTCGTGTCGTAGAGGCCGACGTGGCCGCGGATCGCGTGGCGGTCGTTGAGCGATCCGGTCCAGATCAGGTTCTCGCTCATCCGTCGTCGAGTAGGTCGCAGAAGACGAAGCCGTCGCGCTCGACGACCTCACCACGGCGACAGTCGATGGGATGCGCGAGAACTGGACCTGCCGTGACGAAGGTGTGGAACTCGCCGTTCTCGCCGCAGGGGTCGACACCGGCAGGTAGCTCGGCAAGCAACCGTTCGTCGTAGTCACGACCGGCAAACGAACGGTCGAGCGCACGGGGGTCGACGCAGACGAGAATTGCGCGGAAGCCGGCGGCAAGGAATCGGCGCGCGAGGGTTGCGGTGTCGCGGCCCCAGACGGGGAACCGGGCGCGTTTACCGGCGGTGGCGAGGCGGCTTTCGCGGTAGGCGCGGATGTCCTCGAGGAAAAGATCGCCGAACGCCACCTCCTCGACCGCCGACAACTCCGTCGAGGCGAACGCGGCCACCATCCGGCTCTCGTAGAGGTCGTTCGTGCAGCACGCCGGGATATCGATCTCGACGAGAGGCAGGCCGGTCGCTGCCGCCTGCCGTCTGAGCAGCGAGCGGCGGACGCCGTGCATCGAAACGCGATCGTACTCGGCGGTCACCGTCGCGAGCAGCGCCGCCGGCATGAGCCGCTCCTCCTCCAGCGCCCAGAGGGCGAGCGCGGAGTCCTTGCCGCCGCTCCAGGAAAGCGCCAGGCCGGCCTGCCCCCTCATCCCGCCTGCACCACCCCGTCGGGGAACGAGGAGAGCTTCTCGACGCCAGCTGCCGTGACGAGGAAGTTGTCCTCGACGCGCAGGCCGCCGCCGCCCGGCCAGTAGGCGCCCGGCTCGACCGCGAGCACCATCCCCTCCTCGAACGTGCCGCCGCCGGCCTGATGCGGATACGGCGGCTCGTGCGCCCGGGCGCCCACACCGTGGCAGATCGGGTGCGTCGGCTGGCCCGGGTACCCCATCGCGGCGACCCCGTCTCGCACCGTGCGGTCGAGCTCTGCCATCGAGGAGCCCGGCCGGATCGACTCGAGCGCGGCGCCGTAGACCCCCATGAGCGCAGTCTCGAGCTCGGCATAGTCGTGCCGCAACTCACCGATGACGAGATTCTTCGTGTGGTCGGCCCAGTAGCCGTCGGCGCAGACCCAGATCTCGAACAGCACGGGCTCGCCCTCGACCACCGGGAGGTCGCCGGTTGAAGTGAAGGTCTTGATCCCGCGCCCCGCCCACACGAGCGAGAACGGGAGCGCGAGCTCGACCTGGCCATGCCAGCCGGTGCCCTCGCCGTGGACGAAGCCTTGCCAGAGCGCGGCAGCCTCCGCCTCCTTCATCCCGACTCGGAGCTCGCTGCGCACGTGCTCCATCGCGGCGGC
>VAXA01000137.1 GCA_005883365.1 Actinomycetota bacterium | reverse complement strand
GCGCGATCCGCCGGCGCGAGACGGCGTACGACCCGACGACGAGGCAGAGGAAGGCGAACGCGAGCGGGCTGAAGCCGACGGTGAGCGCGGCCGCGACCACCGCTAGGCGGAGCCGCCGGAGCTGCAGCAGCTTGAGCGTCGCGAGCATCGCCGTGAAGCCGAGCGAGTACGCGTACAGCCCGGTGAACATCGGCGCCGCAGCGAGCACGCCGAAGACGCGCGACGGCCACAGCGCGGCTCTTCCCCATTCCCGCAGCGCGAGCGACGCGAAGAGGACGGTCGAGGCGATCGCGGCGACGAAGACGAGCGGCAGGTTCCCGACGAGCGCCGCCGGCAGGTAGTAGAGGAGGCTGTACGACGCGAGCGGGTACGTCCCCGCATACCAAAAGTTGTCCCAGATCAGTGCGCCGTCGCGGACGAGGAACGTCCGATAGAGGTGGACGGGCGCGTCCCCCGGTGCCGGCCCGACGGCGAGCACGAGCGCGGCGAAGGCCGCGGTCAGCGCGGCGCCGAGCAGCAGCTCGCGGCGGGGCGAGAGACGGCGGATGTCGGCGAGGCTTGCTGCGGCGGAGCTCATCCGGGCGACCTTATCCTCGCAAGTATCTCCGTCGGCAGCGCCGTCACACACGAGTACAATCCACGGCGCCCGGCATCCGCCTCGGAGCTGGAGCGAGATCGTGATCGAGAGAGTCCACGTCATCGGTTCGGGCCGCGTTGGTTCGGCCATTGCCTCCCGCCTCCGCGAGCGCGGCGTCGCCGTGGACGGCTCCGATCCGGACGTAGTGGTCATCTGCGTCCCGGACACGGCCATCTCGGACGTGGCCCGGTGCCTGGCACCGGGACGTGGCTGGGTGGGACATGTCTCGGGCGCGACGCCGCTCGCCGCGCTCGATCCGCACGAGCGGCGCTTCTCGCTCCACCCGCTGCAGACGTTCGACCGCAGCGGCGATCCCGCCCAGCTCGATGGGGCCTGGGCGGCGATCAGCGGCGAGACGGACGAGGCGCTCGCGGTCGCGCGAGAGCTTGCCGAGACGCTCGGCTTACGGCCGTTCGAGCTCGCGGACGAGGATCGGACGCTCTACCACGCAGGCGCCGTCTTCGCCTCGAACTACGTCGTGACGCTGCAGCGGGCGGCCGTCCGGCTCGGCGTCCCCGCCGACGGTCTCGTGCCGCTGATGCAGGGGACGATCGAGCACGGCTTCGAGCTGACCGGGCCGATCGCGCGCGGCGACTGGGAGACGGTCGAGGCCCACAAGCAGGCGATCCGGGCCCGCCATCCTGAGCTCGAGCGCCTGTACGAGACGCTCGCCGAGGCGACGGTGGCGCTCGCATGAAGGTCGTGCGCACGATGGGCGAGCTGGAGACGGCCCCCGGCACAGGGCTGGTTCCGACGATGGGAGCGCTGCACGAGGGTCACCGAGCCCTGTTCCGCGCCGCGCGCGCCGAGAGCGAGCGTGTCGTCGCCTCCTTGTTCGTCAACCCGGCCCAGTTCGACGAACAGGCCGACCTCGAGGCGTACCCGCGCGACGAGGAGCACGACCTCCAGCTCGCCCGGGCCGAAGGAGTCGACGTCGTCTTCGCGCCGCCGCCCGAGGAGATGTACCCAGCCGGCTTCGCGACGTGGGTCGACCCGCAAGAGACGGGAGCCGAGGGCACGGCCCGGCCCGGCCACTTCCGGGGCGTCGCGACCGTCTGCCTGAAGCTGTTCAACCTCGTCCGGCCCGAGCGCGCCTACTTCGGCCAGAAGGATGGGCAGCAAGTCGCGGTGCTCCGGCGCCTCGTCCGCGACCTGAATGTTCCGGTAGAGATCCGAGTCGTGCCGACCGTGCGCGATCCCGACGGCCTCGCCCTCTCCTCGCGCAACGGCCGCCTCTCCGCCGAGGAGCGGCAGCGCGCGCTCGGCCTGCCGCGGGCGCTCGCCTCCGCCGCGCGTGAGCCGAACCCCGTGGCCGCGGCGCGCGCCTCGCTGAACGGCCTCGACCCGGACTACGTCGAGGTGCTCGACCTCGGCGACGCCAAGCTCCTCGCCGCCGCGATCCGCGTCGGCTCGACCCGTTTGATCGACAACGTCCTCCTGGAAGGAGAGATCCAATGAGCATCCCCGCCGGCAAGCTGCCCCTGCCCGAGCTGGCCGCGATGAAGCGACGAGGCGACAAGATCGTGATGGTCACGGCCTACGACGCGCCCGGCGCGCGCTTCGCCGAGGACGCAGGAATCGACGTGATCCTCGTCGGCGACACCGCGGCGATGGTCGTGCTCGGCCATTCGGGCACGACGCCCGTGACCGTCGACGAGATGCTCTTCCTGACGCGAACCGTCTCTCGTCACGTTCACCGCCCGATCGTCGTGGGCGACATGCCCTTCGGCTCGTACGAGATCTCCGACGAAGACGCGGTGCGCACCGCCGTCCGCTTCGTCAAGGAGGGCGGCGCCGACATCGTCAAGCTCGAAGGCGCGGGACCGATGGTCTCGCGGGCGCGCGCGATCGTCCAGGCCGGCATCCCCGTGATGGGCCACGTCGGGCTGACGCCGCAGTCCGCGACCATGCTCGGCGGCTTCAAAACCCAGGGACGCACGGCCGAGGCCGCGCAGCGGATCGTCGAGGGAGCCAAGGAGCTGGAGGAGGCGGGTTGCTGCACACTCGTGCTCGAGGCGGTGCCGGCGACAGTGGCCGCCCGGATCACTCGGGAGCTGTCGATTCCGACGATCGGGATCGGGGCTGGGCCGAACTGCGACGGCCAGGTGCTCGTCTACCACGACCTGCTCGGGCTCTCCGAAGGGCATCTGCCCCGCTTCGTCAAGCGATACGCGAATCTCTCCGGCGAGATCCGCGATGCGCTGACGGCCTACGCAGCGGAGGTCCGGAGCGGAGCCTTCCCGGAGGAGCAGCACACGTACGCCATGCCCGAGGAGGAGCAGGCCGCGTTCGAGTCGGTGGCGTCAGGCGACGGTGGCGAACACGATCAGCGCCGGTAGGGCAGCCGCGAGGGCGACTGTCGCGAGCGACCGACCCCAGCTCCACCCGTGGACGCTGCGGACTCCGATCACGAGCAGGACCGCGCTCCAGGCGAAGGCGAAATAGAAGAGGCCGCCGAAGGTCCGGTCGCCCGGCCCCCAATCGGTGCCGCCGGTGCGGAAGAGGTTCTGTCCGTAGATCGCGATCCGGACCGGCCAGAGCGTGAAGAGCGCCAGCGCGAGCGGCGCGGCCGAGAGCGCAAGCACGCTCCTCGCGCGCCGGTAGCTGCCGAGCCCTCCGAACCGGCGGGCCGCGCCGTAGAGGAGGCCGCCGCCGAGCCAGTACCCGGCGACCGCGTACGCGGCGCCGCCGAGAAAAGCCCACACCGGAAGCAGCGACACCGAGAACGAGGCGTCGTTGAGGAGATGGCGCGCCACGGGCGTCCCCAGCACCGCCGCGATCCCGGCCAGGCCGGCGATCGCCATCTGCGGCTCCTGGCGCGCCTCGACCTCGGCTTCCGACTCGTCCCGTAACGACACGAAGACGGCGCGCGGAGCGACGAGCACTGCCGCCGCCCGTAGCCACCAGCTCCGCCCGCGCGCCGAAGCGTGCGCCGTGTCGACCGCCATCGGCAGGAGCGTAGCGCCGCTACGCCGCGGCGACGGCGCGCACCGGCAGCACGTTCTGGAGGAAGCGGCCGGTGGAGCTGTCCTCCACCTGCGCGACATCCTCCGGCGTCCCAACGGCGATGAGCTCGCCGCCCGCCTCGCCACCCTCGGGCCCGAGGTCGATCACCCAGTCGGCCTGCTTGATCACGTCGAGGTTGTGCTCGATCACGATCATCGTGTTGCCGCCGTCGACGAGACGCTGCAGCGTCTCGAGCAGCTTCTCGATGTCCGCGAAGTGGAGCCCCGTCGTCGGCTCGTCGAGGATGTAGAGGGTCTTTCCGGTCGCCACCTTGCACAGCTAGGCTGCGAGCTTCACCCGCTGCGCTTCCCCGCCGGAGAGCGTCGTCGCCGGCTGGCCGAGCTTGACGTAGTCGAGCCCGACGTCGTGGAGCGTCTGCAGCCGGCGCCGGATCTTGGGGATCTTGGCGAAGAACCGCAGCGCCTCCTCCACCGACATCTCGAGCACGTCGGCGATCGACCGCCCCTTGAAGCGCACCTCGAGCGTCTCGCGGTTGTAGCGCGCGCCCTTGCACGTCTCGCACGGGACGTAGACGTCCGGCAGGAAGTGCATCTCGATCTTGATCTGGCCGTCGCCCTTGCACGTCTCGCACCGGCCACCGCGCACGTTGAAGGAGAAGCGGCCGGGCTTGTAGCCGCGGACCTTCGCCTCCGGCGTCAACGAGTAGAGCTCGCGGATGTGCGTGAACAGGTCGGTGTACGTGGCCGGGTTCGAGCGCGGCGTGCGCCCGATCGGCTTCTGGTCGATCTCGATCACCTTGTCGAAGACGTCGATCCCGTCCACGCCGGCGTGCGCGCCCGGCTTGACGCGCGCGCGGTTGAGCCGGTTCGCGAGCGCCTTGTAGACGATCTCGTTCACGAGCGTCGACTTGCCGGAGCCCGACACGCCCGTGACGCAGATGAACTTGCCGACCGGGAACTCGACGTCGAGGTCCTTGAGGTTGTGTTGCGCTGCGCCGCGGACGAGGAACGAGCCGCGATCCTCCTCCCGCCGCTCGGGCACCGCGATCGAGCGCTTGCCGGCGAGGTACTGGCCCGTGACCGACTTCGCCACCCGCTCGACCTTCCCCGCTGGGCCCTCTGCCACGACTTCGCCTCCGTGGAGCCCGGCGCCCGGCCCCATGTCCACGAGCCAGTCGGAGCGGCGCATCATCTCCTCGTCGTGCTCGACCACGAGGACGGTGTTGCCGATGTCGCGCAGCCGCTCGAGCGTGTCGATGAGGCGTGCGTTGTCGCGCTGGTGGAGGCCGATCGACGGCTCGTCGAGGATGTAGAGCACGCCGACGAGCTGCGAGCCGATCTGCGTGGCGAGCCGCAGCCGCTGCGCCTCGCCGCCCGACAGCGTGGCCGCCGCACGGTCGAGCGTGAGATAGCCGACCCCGACGTCGTCGAGGAAGGTCAGGCGCTCGCGGATCTCCTTGAGGATCCGGTGGCCGATCAGCTGCTCGGTCTCGGTCAGCTCGAGCGAATCGAGGAAGACGAGCGCCGCCGCCACCGACAGCTGCGTGAACTCGTGGATCGAGCGCTCGCCGACGGTGACCGCGAGCACCTCCGGCTTGAGCCGCGCGCCCTTGCAGACCGGACACGGCCGCAGGGACATGTACTCCTCGATCCGCTCGCGCTGCTGCGACGAGTCGGTCTCGCGGTAGCGGCGCTGGAGGCTCGCGACGATCCCGTCGAAGGCGAGCATGTACTGGCGCCGCCGCCCCATCCGGTTCCGGTACTGGACATAGACCTTCTCGCCGTCCGTCCCGTGGAGGAAGCGGTTCTGCTCGTCCTCGGTCAGCTCGGACCACGGCTTCGACGAATCGATCTCGTACCGGTCGGCGATCGCCTGGATCACGGCCTCGTAGAAGCCCGACGAGCCGCCCACCGACCACGGCACAAGCGCGCCGTCGTCGATCGAGAGCGACGGATCGGGAACGAGCAAGTCGGGATCGATCTCCTGCTGCGAGCCGAGGCCAGTGCAGCGCGGGCAAGCGCCGTGCGGCGCGTTGAAGGAGAAGATCCGCGGCTGCAGCTCCGGCAGCGAGACCCCGTGGTCGGGGCAGGCGAAGTTCTCGGAGAAGAGGAGCTGCTCGCCGCTCTCGATCAGGTCGACCGCGACGAGCCCTTCCGCGAGCCCCGCCGCCGTCTCGATCGACTGCGTCAGCCGCAGCCGCAGGTCGGCGCGCATCACGAGCCGGTCGACGATGACCTCGATCGTGTGCTTGTACTTCTTGTCGAGCTCCGGCACGCCCTCCTCGAGGACGTACTGCTCGCCGTCGACCTTGACACGCGTGAAGCCCTCCCGCGTCAGGTCCTCGAACACGTCCTTGTACTCGCCCTTGCGGTCGCGGACGATGGGAGCGTTGATCGTGAAGCGCGTCCCCTCCTCGAGCTTCAGCACCTGGTCGACGATCGCGTCGAGGCTCTGCCCGGCGATCGGCTTGCCGCAGATCGGGCAGTGCGGCCGCCCGACCCGCGCGTAGAGGAGGCGCAGGTAGTCGTAGATCTCGGTCACGGTGCCGACGGTCGAGCGCGGATTCCGCGAGGTCGTCTTCTGGTCGATCGAGATCGCCGGGCTCAGCCCGTCGATGTGGTCGACGTCGGGCTTCTCCATCATCTGAAGGAACTGGC
The DNA here is from genome assembly GCA_005883365.1 of Actinomycetota bacterium. Classification (GTDB taxonomy): domain Bacteria; phylum Actinomycetota; class Thermoleophilia; order Gaiellales; family Gaiellaceae; genus Palsa-739. The sequence continues at coordinate 2,181 of VAXA01000137.1, read as the reverse complement.
GGGCGTAGGCCGAGAGCGACTCGACGTAGCGGCGCTGCCCCTCCGCGTAGATCGTGTCGAAGGCGAGCGAGGACTTGCCGGACCCGGACAGCCCGGTGATGCAGATGAGGCGGTTCCGCGGCAGGCGGACGGTCAGGTCCTTGAGGTTGTGCTCGCGGGCGCCGTGGACGACAAGCTCGTCGGCAGCCATGTGGCGGCCATTCTATCCAGCGAACGTGTGTTCGGCTAGTGCAACTTGCGGTCTTGTAGCAGGCGTGTGAGCCGCCGCGGCACGCAGTCGATCTCCAGCTCGCCGGCGACGACGGTGGCGTAGCCGAGGATGCGGCCCAGCAGCGGCCGCTCGACCTCGAACACGGTTCCGTTGAGCGAGACCGAAGCACTGCGACGGCGCAGGAACCCATGCTCGACGACGAGCGTGCTCCCGGTGACGACGAGGTGCGTCCGGTCCCAGCGGGCGACCCCGAGCACGGCGACGACTGCGGCGAGAGCGAGCAGGACCGCTCCCGCAGCCGCGGCTGCCGCCCACGGAGCGAGGAAGCACGCAGCACCGGCGAGCGCAAGCACGAGCGCGCGCAGGAGCGGGCGCGCGAGCGCGATCCCGTGGCGGTGCGCCTCGAGTAGCGGTGCCTCCACGCCCGCTTCGTTCTGCTTCCGGGAGGGAATCCCTCGGGAAATGGGTGGAACCGCACGCCGGGCCGCGACTGCGACCCTCGTTGCCGTAGCGATCGTCGTCGCGGCGCTCGCGCTCTGGAAGCTCCGGCTCGTGATCGCGCTGCTCTTTCTCGGCTTCGTGATCGCTTCGGCGATGCGCCCGAGCGTCGAGTGGCTCAACCGCCGGGCACGCGTCCCGCGAAGCGTCGGCGTGGTCGTCCACTACCTCGGCTTCCTAGCAGCGATCGCGCTCTTCCTCTATCTCATCGTGCCCGTCGCGATCACGCAGATCGACCATGCGATCGGGCACGTGCCGACGTCGACCTCCGAGCTCCACCGCGCAGCCGTCCACTCGCACGGGATCCGGCACGAGATCCTGAGCGCGCTCGACAAGCGGCTGCGGCAGCTCCCGTCGGGCACGAGCCTGCTCCACCCCGCGGTCACCGTGACGAAGACGCTGTTCGAGATCCTCGTCGGGATCGTGTTCATGTTCGCGGTGGGCGCGTACTGGATCTTCGAGCGGGACGGAGCGATCGCACTCGTGCAGTCACTCGTGCCGCGCAAACACCGGCGCGTGACGCGCGACACGTGGCTGCTGATCGACAAGAAGCTCGGCGCCTTCGTACGCGGTGAGTTCCTGCTCGTCGTGATCGTCGCGACGCTGCTGTCGTTCGCCTTCTGGCTCGACGGAGAGCCGTACTGGCTCCTGATCGGGTCGGGCTCGGGGATCGTCGAGCTCGTGCCGGTCGTCGGGCCGCTCGCGGCCGGCGTGGTCGCCATCGGCGTCGGGCTGACCGCGGGGTGGACGGTCGCGCTCGGTGCCGGAATCGCCGTGCTCGCGCTGCGCCAGCTCGAGGACTACGTCATCGCCCCGCGGGTGATGGGGCATGCCGTCGGGTTGTCCCCGCTCGTCGTGCTGGTCTCGGTCGTCGCGGTCGGGTACCTGCTCGGCGCGGTCTACGTCCTGATCGCGATCCCGATCGCGGCAATCGCTGCGACTCTGGTCGACGTCGTCGTCCGCCGCCGCGACCCTGCCGAAGAGGAGGCGCCGACGGTGCTCTTCGCGGGAACGGGAGAGGCGAAGCGCTAGCCGGTGCGCGGCTTGCGCCAGCGGCCGAAGACGAGGCCGCCGAGCGTGAAGCCAAGCCCGAAGGTGCCGACGGCGAAGGCGCCGATCGCGGCCACCTTGCGCGCCGTCGAGAGGCGCTGCCAGCGGCTGAGAGCCTCCTTCTCCTCGTGGGTCAGCTCCTCGCCGCGCCGCTGCTTGCGCAGGGCGCCGCCGGCCCGCATGCCGAGGTAGAGGTCGTCGAAGATCTCGGCGGATTCTTCGGTCATGACCGGAATCTATAGCCTCGTTCGGTTGTGGCGGCTCGTCTCCTCCATGTCTCCGATCTGCACGTGGGCAGTCATGACGAGCGGGAAGTCGAGCGGGGGCTGGCGCGCCTGGTCGAGCAGGTGGAGCCGGAGCTTGTCGTCGCGTCGGGCGATCTGGCACACCGCGGCCGGCGCAAGCAGCTCGAACGCGCAGCG
>VAXA01000136.1 GCA_005883365.1 Actinomycetota bacterium | reverse complement strand
ACGGGAGGACGTTGGCCCGCTCCCACTGCACGGGCCCCTCGATCGCCTTCGCGTACGGGTCGATCAGGAGCTTGTTGGCGTTGAAGCGCTGCCCCGTCTCCGGCTCGTACGGGCCGTGTACGCGACAGCCGTACCGCTGGCCCGGCCCGACGCCGGGGAGGTAGCAGTGCCAGTTGTGGGCGGTGACATCCCGCACCTCGACCCGCGTCTCGCGGTCGCCATCGAACAGGCAGAGCTCGACGCGCTCGGCGTGCTCGGAGAAGAGCGCGAAGTTCGTGCCCTCGCCGTCCCACTTCGCGCCGAGCGGGAACGGCCGCCCCGGCCAGACCTCCACCGGCGGCTCCGTTACTCCGGCACCCACGGCACCGCCTCGGCCTCGACGCCGCCGAGGTTGCCGACGCCGCTGCCGCCGTAGAAGGCCGAGTCGGTGTTGAGCACCTCGCGCCAGCGGCAGCACAGCGGCATCCCGACGCGGTAGTCGTCGCGCGGCACCGGCGAGAGGTTGAGGACGCAAACGAGCGGGCGCGCATCGCCCTCCGCGAGCCGCGCGAAGGCGAGGACGTTGTTCGCGGTGTCGTTCGCCTCGAGCCAGCGGAAGCCGGCCGCGTCGAAGTCGAGCTCCCAGAGGGCCGGCGTTGCCCGATATGCCCGGTTGAGATCGCGGACGAGTGCCTGGATCCCTTCGTGCTCGGCGTACTCGAGCAGGTTCCAGTGGAGCGAGCCCTCGGCGTTCCACTCCTCCCACTCGCCGAGCTCGCCGCCCATGAAGAGGAGCTTCTTGCCGGGATGCGCCCACATGTAGGCGTACAGCGAGCGGAGGTTCGCGAACTTCTGCCACCGGTCGCCCGGCATCTTGTCGAGCAGCGAGCGCTTGCCGTGAACGACCTCGTCGTGGGAGAGCGGCAGGACGAAGTTCTCGCTGAACGCGTACATGAGCGAGAAGGTGAGTGTGTGGTGGTGGTAGCGCCGGTAGACGGGATCCTTTTGGAAGTAGAGGAGCGTGTCGTGCATCCAGCCCATGTTCCACTTGAAGCCGAAGCCGAGCCCGCCGAGGTAGGTGGGCCGGGAGACGCCGGGCCACGCCGTCGACTCCTCGGCCGCGGAGACGATGCCCGCCTGGCGGCCGTGTAGCACCTCGTTCAGCTCCTTGAGGAAGGAGACCGAGTCGAGGTCCTCGTTGCCGCCGAACATGTTCGGCACCCACTCGCCGGCCTTGCGTGAGTAGTCGAGGTACAGCATCGAGGCCACGGCGTCGACGCGGATCCCGTCGGCGTGGTGCTCGCGCAGCCAGTAGAGCGCGTTCGCGAGCAGGAAGTTCCGCACCTCGGTCCGGCCGAGGTTGAAGACGAGCGTGCCCCAGTCGGGATGCGCCCCACGCCGCGGGTCGGCGTGCTCGTAGAGGTGCGTCCCGTCGAATGTCGCGAGCGCCCAGTCGTCGCGCGGGAAGTGGGCGGGAACCCAGTCGAGGATCACGCCGATGCCGCGCTGGTGGAGGCGGTCGACGAGGTCGCGGAAGTCGTCGGGTGTGCCGAAGCGCGACGTGGGCGCGTAGTAGCCGGTCACCTGGTAGCCCCACGAGCCGGAGAAGGGATGCTCCATCACCGGCAGCAGCTCCACGTGGGTGAAGCCGAGATCGGAGACGTAGTCGGCGAGCTCGTCGGCGAGCTCGCGGTAGCTGAGCGGGCGGTTCCCATCGAGCGGGTTGCGCCGCCACGAGCCGAGGTGCACCTCGTAGATCGAGAGCGGGCCGCGGAGCGGATCCGAGGCGGCGCGGCGCTCGAGCCACTCCTCGTCGCGCCAGACGTGCTTCGCGTCCCAGACGACGGAGGCGTTCGCCGGAGGCACCTCGGTGTGGAAGGCGACCGGATCGGCCTTCAGCCGCAGCCGGCCGTTCTGCGTCCGGATCTCGAACTTGTATTTCGTCCCCTGGTCCACGCCGGGGACGAACAGCTCCCAGATCCCGGACGTGCCGAGCGAGCGCATCGGATGCAGGCGCCCGTCCCAGGAGTTGAAGTCGCCCACGACCGAGACCGAGCGCGCGTTCGGCGCCCAGACCGCGAAAGCCGTGCCGAGGACGCCGTCCAGCTCGCGCACGTGGGCGCCGAGCCGCTCGTAGAGATGCTCATGCCGTCCCTCCATCGCGAGATGGAGGTCGAGCTCGCCGAGCGTGGGGAGGAACGAGTAGGGGTCGCGGACCGTGAACGTGTTGCCGTCGGGGTACTCGACCTCGAGCTCGTATTCGAGCGGCAGCCGCGCCTTCGGCAGCAGCGCCTCCCACAGACCGGCTGGGTCCTTGAGCTCCGCCTCGATGCCGGCCGGCTGCACCCGCACCGCCTGCGCCTCGGGGCGGAGGGCGCGCACGACGACGCCGTCCTCGGCCGCATGTGCGCCCAGGACGCCGTGCGGGTTGGCTCCGAGATCGACGGTCACAGCGCTTCCGCCGCCTGCTGCATGAGCCGGTCGATACCCGTGACGGGGATTCCGACCCAATCAGGGCGGTTGTCCAGCTCGTAGCGGAGCTCGTACACGGCCTTCTCGAGCTCGAACACGGCGAGCAGCCGCTCGATCGCGGCCTCGCCGGGCGGCAGCAGTGCCGGGTCGACCGTGTCGAGGTAGCTCTCGAGGAACCGCTGGCGCGCACGCTCCTCCCAGTCGTCCGGCACATCGGCGCCGCGCGTGAGCTCGGCGGCCGTAGCCGCGTACGCGAAGGAACGGAGCATGCCGGCGACGTCGCGGAGCGGCGACCGCTTGCGGCGGCGCTCGACGAGCGTCCGCGCGGGCTCGCCCTCGAAGTCGAGGATCACCCAGTCGTTCGCGCTCCAGAGTGTCTGGCCGAGGTGGTAGTCGCCGTGCGTGCGGATCACGCGCCCGCTCGAGCCGGCGTGTGTGAGGAGGCGCAACTGCTCGCGCACCTCCTCGCCGCGACCGTGGATCGGCGCGAGGCGTTCGTCGTCGTCGGGCAGCGAGATGAAGACGCGCGCGATCTCCTCGTCCACGGTCGCCGTCAGCAGACCGAGCGACTCGACACTCGGCTCCTCCGGTGCGAAGGCGGGATCGTCCGCGTCGGAGCCGAGCGCCGTGTGCATCTGCGCCGTTACCTCTCCGAGCCGCCCGAGCCGGTCGAGGAAGCGCTCGGGCGCCGTGGCGATCTCCCCAAGCGCCATATCCCAGCCGCCGATCGCTCCGGCGACGTACTGCTGCAGCAGCCCGAGAGTGGCCGTGAGCGGCCCGCCGGAGTACGCGTACCAGCCGCCGAATGCCGGGATGCTGCGGAAGCCGTGCTCGGTGAGGAAGCGGAGCATCTCGAGCTCCGGGTTGATCCCCGGCTCGAGACGGCGGAAGACCTTGAGGATCAACGCGTCGTCGAAGACGATGGAGCTGTTCGACTGTTCGGACGACACGAGCCGTGGGGCGCCGAGCTCGCGGCCGAGCGCGGAGAAGTCGTCGGCCGGCCGAAACTCGGCCACACCTTCCGATCCCTGGAGGGTCAGCCCCGTTCGCATCGCGCTGACGATCTCGCGTGCGATCTCCGCGTCCTCGGCGAGCCCGTCGAAGGTCCCGCCGTCGGAGGCTCCGGCGAGCAGGAGCTGGTAGATGTCGTGCGCTCCCGTGTCGTAGCGCATCTCGACGAGGGCCAGGGCCAGCTGCGGCTCTGCCTGCCGGATCGTGACCGTGTCGAGCACCTCCGAATGCGACACGGTTCGCGACTTCGCGCCGTACCAGCGCTGCTGGGTGACGTACTCGATCAGCGCGCGCTCATCCATCTCAATCCACCTGCTCTGCTTGCCTGAGCTGGAACCAGAAGAACCCGCGCGGCGCGAGCGTCAGGAGGTACGGCAGCTCCCCGATCGGCGGGAAGGCCGTCCGGCCCAGCATCTCCACCGGGACCATACCCGCGTACTCCGAGAGGTCGAGCTGCACGGCCTGCGCCGAGCGCGCGAGGTTGTGCACGCAGAGGACGATGTCGTCCTCCCACGTCCGGATGTGGGCGAAGATGCGCGTGTTCTCGGCCCGGAGCGGCTGGTAGGTGCCGAGCCCAAAGACGGGGTGCTCCTTGCGGAGGGCGATGAAGCGCTGCATCCACCGCAGAAGCGAGTTCGGCGTGCGTAGCTGCGCCTCCACGTTGACCGCCTGGAAGCCGTAGACCGGATCCATCAGCGGCTGGAGGTAGAGCTGAGCCCAGTCGGCACGCGAGAAGCCGGCGTTGCGGTCGCCCGACCACTGCATCGGCGTGCGCACGCCGTCGCGGTCGCCGAGATAGACGTTGTCGCCCATGCCGATCTCGTCCCCGTAATAGAGCACGGGTGAACCAGGCAGCGAGAAGAGGATCGCGTGCAGGAGCTCCGCCTCGTCGCGGCCGGCGTCGAGCAGCGGCGCGAGGCGGCGGCGGATCCCGAGGTTGAGCTTCATCCGCGGGTCCTTCGCGTACTCCTCGTACATGTAGTCCCGCTCTTCGTCGGTGACCATCTCGAGCGTCAGCTCGTCGTGGTTGCGGAGGAAGAGGCCCCACTGGCAGTTGCCGGGGATCTGCGGGGTGCGGTCGAGAATCTCGTAGACAGGAGTCGCGTCCTCCCGCCGCAGCGCCATGAACATCCGCGGCATGACCGGGAAGTGGAAGCACATCTGGCACTCGTCGCCGTCGCCGAAGTAGTCGACGACGTCCTCCGGCCACTGGTTGGCCTCCGCGAGCAGCAGCCGGTCGGGGTAGCGCCCGTCGACCTCGGCGCGGACCCGCTTCAGGTACTCGTGCGTCTCGGGGAGGTTCTCGCCGTTCGTCTCCTCCCGTTCGAAGAGGTACGGCACGGCGTCGAGTCTGAAGCCGTCGATGCCGAGGTCGAGCCAGAAGCGCAGCACCTCGAGCATCGCCTCCTGCACCTCCGGGTTGTCGTAGTTGAGGTCCGGCTGGTGGTGGAAGAAGCGGTGCCAGTAGTACTCGCCGAGGAGCTGGTCGAGCGTCCAGTTCGACGGCTCGGCGTCGATGAAGATGACGCGCGCGTCGGGGTAGCGCTCGTCGGTGTCCGACCAGACGTACCAGTTGCTCTTGGGGCCGGCCGGCTCCGTCCGCGACTCCTGGAACCACGGGTGGTCCGCCGAGGTGTGGTTCATGACGAGGTCGGCGATCACGCGCATCCCGCGCTGGTGCGCCTGCTCGACGAACTCGCGGAAGTCCTCGACCGTCCCGTAATCCGGGTGGATGGCGAAGAAGTTCGAGATGTCGTAGCCGCCGTCGCGGAGCGGCGACTCGTACATCGGCAGCAGCCAGAGGCAGTCGACGCCGAGCCACTCGAGGTAGTCGAGCTTGTCGATCAGGCCGCGGAAGTCGCCGGATCCGTCGTCGTTGCCGTCGAAGAAGCCGCGGATGTGGATCTCGTAGAAGACCGCGTGCTTGAACCACAGCGGATCCCTCTCGAACCACTGCTCAGACATCAGCCGCCGATCCTAAGCACGTGGCTTTGACCGGGGGCGAGCTTGACGTAGTTGCGGCCGATCCGCCATGTCCAGGTCTCGTCCGACAGCAGGTCGCGTACCGGGTACGCCGGCGGCAGCCCGGTGGAGACCGGCAGGATGCAGGTTCCGACCTGCGTCGCCTGCGGGTCGAGGTTGACGACCGTGACGACGCTGTTCTCGCCGCGCCGCTTGAGGAAGGCGAAGAGCTGCTCGTTCTCGGTCTCGAGGAGCGTCAGCGGCTCGAGCCACTGCAGCGCGGGGTTCTCCCGCCGGGCGGCGTTGAGCCTGGCGACGAGCGGCAGCAGCGGCCCTTCGAGCGCCCGCTTCTTCAGCTCGTACTTCTCCGAGTTGAGGTACTCCTCCGAGCCCGGCCGCACGGGCACGTTCTCGCACCGCTCGAAGCCGGAGTAGATGCCGTACGAGGGGGAGAGCGTCGCCGCAAGCACCAGCCGCGCCTCGAAGGCGGGCCGGCCGCCGTTTTGGAGGTACTCGTGCAGGATGTCCGGCGTGTTCGCGAAGCAGTTGGGCCGGTAGAACTCCCGCCACTCGAGGAGCTGGCCGAGGAACTCCAGCAGCTCCCAGCGCGTGTTCTTCCACGTGAAGTACGTGTAGCTCTGCGCGAAGCCGGCCTTGGCGAGCGCCGTCATCGGCGCCGGGCGCGTAAACGCCTCAGAGAGGAAGATCACCTCCGGCTTCTCCAGCCGCACCTCGCGAATCAGCCACTCCCAGAACGGCAGCGGCTTCGTGTGCGGGTTGTCGACGCGGAAGACGGTGACGCCGCAGCCGACCCAGTGCAGGACGACGTCGAGCAGCGCCTGCCAGAGACCCTGCCAATCCTCGCTCGCGAAGTCGACGTTGTAGATGTCCTGGTAGCGCTTCGGCGGGTTCTCGGCGTACTTCAGCGTCCCGTCGGGGCGGCGGAAGAACCACTCGGGATGCTGCTTCAGCCACGGATGGTCCGGCGAGCACTGGATCGCGAAGTCGAGGGCGATCTCGATCCCGAGCGTCCTCGCGTCGGCCACGAGGGCCCGGAGCTCCTTCTCGGTTCCGAGCGACGGGTCGATCGCGTCGTGGCCGCCCTCCTCCGAGCCGATCGCCCATGGGCTGCCGACGTCGCCGGGCTCAGCCGCCTCGGAGTTGTTCCGGCCCTTGCGGTTCGTGTGGCCGATCGGGTGGATGGGCGGCAGGTAGAGGACGTCGAAGCCGAGCTCGGCGAAACGCGGCAGCACGGCCCGCACGCCGGCGAAGCCGCCCCAAGAGCGCGGGAAGAGCTCGTACCACGAGCCGAAGCGGCCGAGGATCCGGTCGACGTCCACCTCGTATGTCGCCGACCACGCCTTCTCGGAACGCACACCCGCCGGCGCCGCGAGCGCCATGTCGACGGTCAGCTCCTCGCCGCCGAGCAGCACCTCCCCCTCCGACAGCTCGCCGGCGAGGTCAGCTTGGCCCGCGGCGATCTTGCGCCGCAGCTCCTCCTGGAACGTCGCGACGCGGTCGACCCACGCCTCGATCCGGAAGCTCCAGAGACCCGGGCGGTTGACCGCGAAGGAGCCGCGCCAGACGTCGTTGACGAGCGGCTCGAGCGGCGCCTCCGTCCAGCGCGTCGAGCCCGGTCCTCGGTGACGGATGGCCGCACCGAGCGTCTCGTGACCGTCGCGGAAGATCCGTGCGGTCACCTCGACCAGGTCCTCGACGGTGCGTTTGACGGGGTAGCGGCCGCAGTCGACCTGCGGTGCCACCTCCTGGATCTGGATCCGCGGAGGGGTCGTCTTCGGGAGCGACACGTCCGAAGTCTCACCGATGAGGGAGGATCGAGACGTGGACCTCCCGCGCTCGTCCGGCGTCCTCCTCCATCCGACGTCGCTTCCATCCGGGAAGCTGGACGGGGAGGCGTACCGGTTCGTCGACTGGCTCGCGGCTGCCGGCCAGTCGTGGTGGCAGGTCTTGCCACTCGGGCCGCCGGACGAGTTCCGCTCTCCGTACAGGTCGCCGTCCGCGTTCGCCGCCTCGCCGCAGCTCCTCGCCCGGCCGGACGCGCGGGTCAGCGGCGGCGAGGTGGAGGACTTCGTGGCGCGCCATCCGTACTGGACAGGCAGCTGGGCGAGCTTCGCCGGCGGCCAGGCGATCGCCGACCAGGTGCGCTTCGAGCGCGAGTGGGGAGCGCTGCGCAGTTATGCGGCGGAGCGCGGCGTCCGGCTCATCGGCGACGTGCCGATCTACGTCTCCGACGAGGGCGCCGACCTGGGCGGCTGGCCCGAGCTGTTCGCGCGAGGCGAGGTCGCGGGTGCCCCGCCCGACGCGCTCAGCGCGAGCGGCCAGCGCTGGGGGAATCCGCTCTACGACTGGCCCGTCCACCGCGCGACCGGCTACCGCTGGTGGAGCGAGCGGTTCCGGCGTGTCTTCGAGCTCGTCGACCTCTGCCGGGTCGACCACTTCCGCGGCTTCGTCTCCTACTGGGCGATCCCGGCGCGCAACACGACGGCGAAGAAAGGCCGCTGGCGACCCGGGCCCGGTGCCGAGCTCTTCCACGCCGTCGCGCATGAGCTCGGCGATCTCCCCGTGATCGCGGAGGATCTCGGCCACATCACGCCGGCGGTCCATCGGCTGCGGGACGAGCTCGGCCTACCGGGCATCGTCGTCCTCCTCTGGGCCTTCCGCGCGGGACGGCGCAACCCGCACCGGCTCGAGAACCACCGCGTCAACTCGGTTGCCTACACGAGCACGCACGACACCGACACCGCCGTCGGCTGGTTCGAGGGCCTGCGGCCACGGCAGCGCGCTGCCACCGGCCTCGACCCGGGCGAACCGCAGTGGGGCCTGATCGAGCTCGCCTACGCCTCTCCCGCCTCCCTCGCGATCGTGCCGGCTCAGGACGTCCTCGGGCTCGGCAGCGATTCGCGGATGAATCGGCCCGGAAGGACGGACGGCAACTGGAGCTGGCGGCTCGAGCGAGGGGCTCTGACGCCGGTGCTGGCGAGGCGGCTGTGCGCCCTCGCGGCGCGCAACGGCCGGGTCCTGCGCTGACCGCCGGCTAGCGCGTTCTGAGGCGCCAGATCGGCGCGAGCACCGGGTCCGTCAGCCGCTGCACGTGCCGGACGAGCAGCGCGACCGCCGGCCGAGCGAGCCACGCGATCGCGAGGGCGGCGGCGAGCCCGACGAGGAATCCGCCACCGATGTCGCCGGGGTAATGGGCGCCGATGAACAGCCGTCCAACCGAGATCACGAGCGCGAAGAAGAGGAAGATCCCGCCGGCGACCGCATCGAAGGCCAGCACCGCGAACGCGATCGCGAACGCCGCGCTCGCATGGTCGCTGGGAAAGGACGGGTCGTGCGAGTTGGTCCACGGGTGCGCGATGTGGTGGGTGAGGTACGGGCGCCTCCGGTCCCAGATCGCGGACGAGATCAGACGGTTGATGCCGAGCGCGAGCGCCGCCGAGCCGAGGCCGCTGACCGCGGCGAGCTTCCACTTCTCGCTGCCACCCGGCCGCGCGAGCAGCCAGAGCCCCACAGTGACGACCACCATGGACGGGATGCTCACCTTCTCGATGTCCGAGAACGCCGTCCCGATCGCGTGGTGATGGAGGGAGACCTCGTAGATCGCCTTGTAGAACCGCCAGTCCAACATCTGAGCGTCCTAGCTGACGGGATGTGAGGCGTCGGTGAACTCGCGGAACTGCGCCGTGAGCAGGTAGGCCGTCTGCTCGCCGATATCGACGGCCCGGTCGCCGATCCGCTCGATCGTCCGCGCGACGACGACCATCCGCAGGCCCCATTCCCGAAACTCCGGAGCGGCCATGACGTCGACGAGCCTCTCGACGAAGCGGCGGTTGGCGCGGTCGATGAGATCGTCGAGCTCGACGAGGCTCTCGGCGCCCGCAAGGTCGCGGCCGCTGAACGAATCCAGCGCCACGCGCACCATCTCCTCCGCCCGCTCACCCATCTCGGTCAGCACCTCGACGAGCGCCGGATCGGGCTCGACGTCGGAGACGAGCTGCGACAGCTTCGCGATCGTCACGCAGCCGTCGGCGCTTCGCTCGAGCAGGAGGTTGATGTGGAGCATGGCCAGCAGGAGTCGCAGGTCGCGGGCGACCGGTGTCTGCAGCGCGAGGAGCGCCTGGATCTGATGCTCGATGGCGAGGAAATAGCGGTCGACCTCGTCGTCGAACGCGATCACCTCGCTTGCGAGCTCCTGGTCCCGCTCCTCGAGCGCGCGAATCGCCCCGTGGACGGCGCTGACGACGCGCTGCCCCATCTCCTGGAGCTGCGCCTCGACCTGCTCGAGCGCCGCGTCGATCGCCATCGCGAGCCAGCGTACTAGCTGCCCTCCAGGTACGCGCCAGCCCCTGTCACCACTTCGTCTCCACCTCGCAACGGCGGCGTATCCCACCCGCCTTGGAGCGCGCCGTACGGTGGCCGCGAACCCTGAGGAGGAGGAAGAAACAGATGCCGAGAAACGGCAAGCTCGTTCGCATCGCATTTGCTCTCGTCGCTGCGTCGCTCATTGGTGCGCTCGCGGCCACCAGCGCCAGCGCCGGCGGCAAGCGGTCGACCGGAACGCTGACCGGCGCCGGCTCGTCGCTCATCGGGCCGGCCGTCGCCGTCTGGTCGCAGCTCTACAAGCCCGAAACGATCAACTACGCGGCGATCGGGTCTGGCGGGGGCATCGCGCAGATCTCCGCGCGCAATGTCGATTTCGGCGCCAGCGACGCTCCGCTGACGAAGAGCCAGGGTGCCGGCTGCCACAGCTGCGTTCAGATTCCCTGGGCACTCACGGCCACGTCGCCGGTCGTCAACATTCCCGGTGTCCCTGCTGACAAGCTCCACCTCACCGGGACGGTGTTGGCGAACATCTACCTCGGTAATATCACGACCTGGAACGACCCGGCGATCAAGAAGCTCAACCCGGGTCTGGGCCTGCCGAACACGAAGATCACGCCGGTCCATCGCAGCGACGGCTCAGGCGACACGTACGTGTTCACGAACTACCTCTCGAAGGTGAACCACACGTGGAAGACGAAGGTCGGCTGCGCGACGACCGTCAGCTGGCCAAGCGGTGTCGGCGGCTCGCACAACGACGGTGTGGCAGCGGTCGTCAGGTCGACGCCGGGCTCGATCGGCTACGTCTCCGTCGCCTACACGATCGCGAACCACCTCAGTCTCGCAAGGCTGAAGAACGCCTCGGGCAAGTACCTGCTGCCGACGATCGCCACGATCGAGTCGGCGGCGCAGCTGGTGAAGTCGGAGCGGATCCCGGCGAACAACAAGATCTCGATCACCAACCCGCCCAAGTCGACGAAGTACCAGAACGCGTATCCGCTGGCGACCTTCACCTACGTGCTCATACCGCAGCAGACGGCGAAGGCGGCGCAGCTGAAGGCCTTCGTCACGTGGGCGCTGGGCTCGACCGCGCAGAGCGCGATCAAGAAGCTCGTCTTCGCACCGATGCCGACAGTCGTAGTGAAAGCCGCGAAGAAGACGCTCGCGACGATCCACTCGTAGGAGAAAATCGCCTCTCCTCGTGAGTACCTACGACGCGACCGGTGATACCCCCCGCCGCCCCTTCTCGAGGCGGCGGGCGCGTCTCGGGGACCTCCTCCTGCAAGGCGTGGCCGGTTTGGCGGCGCTCGGCGCCGTGGTCCTGCTCGGCTTGATCGTCTACAAGGTCGTCCAGGGCTCGCGGCTCTCGCTCTCGACCTTCGGGCTCGGCTTCCTCACGCATGTCAGTTGGGATCCCGTCCACAATCACTTCGGCGCCGCCGGTTTTCTCTTCGGCACGGCGGTCACCTCGATCGGCGCCCTCATGCTCGCGACGCCGCTCGCGCTCGGCATAGCGCTCTTCCTCAGCGAGCTCGCCCCGCGCTGGATCCGCGGCCCGGTCACGGCCCTCGTCGAGACGCTCGCTGCGATTCCCAGCGTTGTGATTGGGCTCTGGGGGATCATCGTGCTCGGCCCGGTCCTGCGTGCGCACGTGATGCCGACCCTCCACTCGGCGCTCGGTTTCATCCCGCTCTTCGGGCCGTCGAGCACCGGGTCGACGATCTTCACGGCGATCGTCGTGCTGACGATCATGATCCTCCCGATCGTCGCGAGCATCTCGCGGGAGCTCTTCCTCGGCGTGCCGGGCGAGCTGAAGGAGGCGGCGTTCGGACTGGGGACAACGCGCTGGGAGATGGTGCGCGGGGTCGTCTTCCCCTACGCTCGCGGCGGCGTGGCCGCTGCCATGATCCTCGGCCTCGGCCGCGCCTTCGGCGAGGCGATCGCGGTGACCCAGGTCATCGGCGCTTTCAACGGCGGGATCAGCTGGAACCTGTTCAGCTCGGGCAACACGCTCGCCGCGCAGATCGCGAACGAATATCAGAGCTCGACGTCGCCTCTCGAGACTTCGTCCCTCTTCTACCTCGCGCTGATCCTGCTCGCCTTCTCGCTCCTCGTGAACGTCCTCGCGCAGTTGATCGTGCGCCGCGTGGCGCGGCGCCAGGGACTGGTGGTTCGGTGAGCGCCGTCGACCTCAGCGCGCTTCGGCGTCCGAACGACCGCCTGCTCCGGCGTCGGGTCGTCAACCGAGGGATGGAGCTGCTCGCCTGGTTTGCGGCCGCTGTCGCGGTTGCCATCCTCGGCATAGTCGTCTGGTCGGTGGCCAAGCGCGGCGCGAGCGAACTCAACCTCGACCTGCTCACGAAGGCCCAGGTCCCGTTCGCGATCGGCAACGTCAAGCAGGGGCTTGCGAATGCCTTCGCCGGCAGCCTCGTCATCGTCGGCTTTGCGACCGCGATGGCTTTGCCGATGGGGATCCTCGTCGCGATCTACGTGAACGAGTTCGCAGGCAGAGCCGTCCGCAGGGGCGTTGGCCTGACGCTCGACGTGCTCAACGGCGTCCCTGCGATCGTGATCGGCATCTTCGTCTTCGGTCTCCTCGTCGTGGGGCACGGCCAGAGCGGTGGTGCCGGCTCATTCGCGCTCGCCGTGCTGATGCTGCCGCTCGTCGCCCGCGCCACGATCGAGGTGCTCGCGCTCGTGCCCGACACGCTGCGCGAAGCGTCGCTCGGCCTCGGGGTTCCGCGCTGGCGAACAACGCTCGGGATCGTCCTGCCACAGACGATCGGCGGCATCGTGACGGGAGCCGTGCTCGCCGTCGCCAGGGTCGCCGGTGAGACCGCGCCGCTGCTCTTCACCTCCTCGGTCGGCGTCAGCAATGGCGCAGCCTGGAACCCGGCACATGCCCTGCAGACCGTGCCGGTCGCGATCTTCGAGCTGTCGGAGTCGCCCTCTCCGGACGACCATGCACGCGCCTGGGCGGCGGCGTTCGTGCTCCTGTTGTTCATCCTGTTCGCGAGCCTGAGCGCCCGCTGGCTCGCCACCCGGAGCCGCCGCAAGATCCAGCGGGCGGCCAGATGAGCCAGACGAGGGGAGAAACCGTGTCGGTGTCGAGTACGATCGAGCGCGCCGTGCGGGTCGAGACCAAGCGCCAGCCGCTACCGCCGCGCGAGCGGCTCGAACAGGTCTTCGACATCCAGGACCTGACCGCGACCTACGGCTCCAAGCCGGCCCTCAAGGACGTGTCGATGGAGGTCTACAAGAACCTCGTCACCGCCGTCATCGGGCCGTCGGGCTGCGGCAAGAGCACCTTCATCCGCTGTCTGAACCGGATGAACGATCTCGTGCCGGGCTTCCGCCAGACGGGGACGATCCGTTACCACGGCCAGGACGTCGCGGCGAGAGACGTCGACCCGGTCGCGGTCCGGCGCACGATCGGGATGGTCTTCCAGCGCGCGAATCCCTTCCCGAAGTCGATCCACGACAACGTTGCCTGGGGCCTCAAGGTCCTCGGCATGAAGGACAACCTCTCCGAGCGGGTCGAGCGGGCACTCACACAGGCGGCTCTCTGGGACGAGGTGAAGGACCGGCTCAAGGCGAGCGCGCTCTCCCTCTCCGGCGGCCAGCAGCAGCGCCTCTGCATTGCGCGCGCCATCGCGGTCGAACCGGACGTCGTGCTCATGGACGAGCCGGCCTCGGCGCTCGACCCAATCGCGACACAAGCGATCGAGCAGCTCCTCCACGACCTCAAGAGCGAGTACTCGTTC
>VAXA01000135.1 GCA_005883365.1 Actinomycetota bacterium | reverse complement strand
GCGCTCGCGGTCGCCGCCATGACGCTCACCGAGAGCAGCGACCCCTGGATCGCCGCAGGCGATCGGTCTTCCGGCCGGGCGTCGTCGGCTTCGCCGACGGCGCTTCCAGCCCTACAGCGACGGCAGCTCGACGTGCCGGGGCTCGCCGCCGGTGCGGCCTCGATCATGGCCGCCACCTTCGCCGTCATCGAGGGCGAGAACCGCGGCTACGGGACGTGGTGGATCGGCCTCCTGTTCGCCGCCTCGGTGGCGCTCGCCGTCGTCTTCGTGCTGGTGGAGCAGCGCGTGCCGGACCCGGTGCTGAAGCTCGAGTTCCTCCGCAACCCGACCTTCGCGGCCGCGAACGTCGTCGCCTTCGCCACGAACCTCTCCGTCTTCTCCGTCTTCTTCTTCACCGCGCTCTACCTGCAGCTGATCTCCAACTTCTCGGGCTTCCAGATCGCGCTCGTCTTCACCTCGCTCGCCGCGGCGATGATTCTGGCCGGGCCGCTCGCCGGCTACTGGACGGCGCGAGTCGGCCCGCGCGTGCCGATGGTGCTCGGCTGCGCCCTCGCCGGGCTCGGGCTCTTCCTCGTCGACTGGAAGCTCACGGCGACGACGAGCGTCGCGGCGCTCACCTGGCCGCTCGCGATCGCGGGGCTCGGCTTCGGGATCGCGCTCGTCACGATGACGGCGGCGGTGCTCACCCTCGTCCCGTCCGAGCAGTCGGGAATGGCCGCCTCGACCGTGAACACGAGCCGCGAGCTCGGCGGCGTCTTCGGGGTGGCCGTGCTCGGCGCGGTCGTCAACGCCCAGCTCACGAGCGGGCTGACGGAGAAGCTCGTGAAGCTCGGCATTCCGGTGCAGTTCCGGCAGATCGTGGTCCAGTTCGTGACGACCGGCGGCAACATCAGCGCCGTCGAGCACAGCCCCGCCGTGAAGGGACACGAGAAGATCGTCGCCAAGGTGCTCGTCGCCGCCGAGGGCTCGGCCGGCCACGGCGTCCACCTCGCACTCGAGATCGCCGGGGGGATCGTTCTCGCCGGAGCCGTCGTCGCCGCCTTCGCTGCGCGGCATAAGGTGGTACGTGTGGAGGGGGTGGAGGTCTAGCGCCGAGGGCCGTCTTCATCGGAGGCACCGGCATGATCGGCCGCGCAGCCGTGCGGAGCCTGGCCACGAACGGCTGGGAGGTCGTGGCTGTCTCGCGCTCCGGCACGCTGCCCGACGGGCTGGCCGAGCTCGGGGTCGAGTCCGTCTCGGCCGACCGGGCGGACGATGCGCAGCTGCGCGCGGCGCTCGGAGCGGGGGCGGACGTCGTCGTCGACACCGTCGCCTTCACACGCGAGCACGGCGAGCAGCTCAACGGCCTCGCCGGGCTCGTCGGCTCGCTCGTCGTCATCTCGAGCGCGTCGGTGTACGCCGACGACGAAGGCAGAGCGCTCGACGGGGAGGGCGAGCCACCGATTCTGCCCGTCCCGATTCCCGAGACGCAGCGGACGGCGGAGCCGGGCGACGCGACGTACTCGACGCGGAAGGCCGAGCTCGAGCAGACACTCCTCGAGGGGCCTCTGCCTGCGACACTCGTCCGTGCCTGCGCGATCCACGGTCCCGGCGCAACGCTGCCGCGCGAGCTCTTCTTCGTCAAGCGCGCCCTCGACGGCCGCCGCCGAGTCGCGCTCGCCTGGAACGGCGAGAGCCGCTTCCACACGACGTCGGTCGCGAACCTCGCCGAGCTGATCCGCCTCGCCGCCGCACAGCCGGGGAACCGCGCGCTCAACTCCGGCGACCCCGACCCGCCGACGACGCTCGAGATCTGCGAAGCGGTCGGGCGGGCGCTCGAGCATGAGTTCGATCCGGTCTTGCTTCCGGACGATTCCTTCGACAACCCGTGGGCCACCCCGCGGCCGTTCGTCGTCTCGATGGCGGCGGCCGAGGAAGAGCTCGGGTACCGGCCGGTGACGACGTATCCCGAGGCGGTGCGGGAGACGTGTGCCTGGGTCGCCGGCGAGCTCGAGCGCGGTCGCAGCTGGGAGCGCACGTATCTCGAGGGGATGCTCGACTACGCCGCCGAGGACGAGGCGCTGGCTTCGAAGCCGTGATCGACCCGGCCGAGTACCGCGACCGCTTCCCGATTCTCGAGACCTGCACGTACCTGATCAACCACTCCCTCGCGGCGATGCCCGCGGCGGCGGAGGACAACCTCCGCGAGTACGCCCGTGTCTGGCGGGAGCGGGGCATCCGCGCCTGGGCGGATGCTGGATTCGTCGCCGGCAAAGCCGGCGACGACCGGCCGAAAACCCCGGGTCGCCTAGAGCGACCCGGTGGAGGCTGGTGGGAGATGCCCGTCACGGTCGGGGATCAGCTCGGCCGGATCCTCGGCGCTCCGCCGGACTCGATCGCCATGCACCAGAACGTGACGGTCGCCGAGGCGATCGTCCTCTCTTGCTTCACGGGTGCGGGCGAGCGGAACCGGATCGTGTACGAGGAGGCGAACTTCCCATCGGTGCGCTACCTCTACCAGGCGCAGCCTTCGCTCACCGTCGTCGCAGTCGAGGACGACGCCGCGATCGTGGACGCCATCGACGAGAGGACGCTGCTCGTTCCGATCAGCCACGTCCTGTTCAAGAACGGCGAGATCCAGGACGTCGAGCCGATTCTCCGTCGCGCACGGGAGGCAGGCGCGTACGTCGTGCTCGACTGCTACCAGTCGGCGGGGGTCGTCCCGTTCGATCTGACCGAGCTCGGCGTCGACTTCGCAGTCGGCGGCAGCGTGAAGTGGCTCTGCGGCGGGCCCGGCGCCGGCTGGCTCTACGTGAGGCCCGATCTCGCCGAGCGGCTCGAACCCACGCTCGTCGGCTGGCAGGCGCACGCCCGGCCGTTCGCGTTCGAGCCCGAGCTCGAGTACGCGGCCGGCGCGAGGCGCTTCCTCACCGGCACGCCGAACGTACCCGCGCTCTACGCAGCGACGGCCGGCTACGACGTGATCGAGGAGGTGGGCGTGCCGCGGATCAGAGAACGCTCGCTCGCGCTCACGCAGCTCCTGATCGACGCCTGCGACGAGGCGAGTCTCGACGTCGCCTCGCCGCGCACGGCCGAGCGGCGAGGCGGCACGGTCACCGTCTCGACGCCCGACCACGCGGCCTGCCACACGGAGCTCGGCGAGCGCGGGATCGTCTGCGACTTCCGCCCCGATCCGGTAGGTGGAATCCGGCTGGGTCCGCACTTCTTCAACACGGAGGACGAGGTGCGGCACGCGGTCTCAGAGCTGGCCGACATCGTCGCGAGCGGCGCGTACGAGCGACACGCCGGCGCCGCCACTGCCTATTGACGTTCAAGTGATACAAGTCGGCGGCCGATGAATGGGGTCGTGCGGCGCCTGGTTCTTCTCGTTTTCCTGGTCCTCGCGCTGAGCGCCGGGTCCGGCGCCGCGCGCTCGACGCAGGCCATCGTTGGCATCTATCCGTCGGGGACGACGTTCGCAGCCTCGGGAGCAGCTCCGGCCCATCCCGCGTCCTCTGTCGCGCTGGCGATGCCGGTCGGTGCAGTCGACGACGCCACGATCCTCGTCAGCGGGGCGCAGAACGTCGCGATCCAGTCGCCGGTCCTCGCGGGGCCGCTCGAGCTCAAGCTCCTGTTCGCCCACTACGTCTCGGTCGACGGGAAGGCCGTGCCCGACGCGCTCTTGCCGTGGGACGGCTCGCAGCGCTCGGCCGAGCACACGAACCAGCCCGTCTGGCTCCAGGTGACGGTGCCGTACGGCACGGCCGCGGGCGCGTACACCGGCTCGGTCGTGGTCGTCGCCGATGGAACCCGGACCTCCGTCCCCATCTCCGTCACGGTCTCGGCGGTGGCGCTCCCGCGGTCGAACGAGGTCTCGGGGAGCCTGCTCACAGCCTTCAACTTCGCGCCGCAGTCGTACGGCGCCAAGGTGAACGCGCTCTACGGCGTCCCCGCGACGACGTCGCTCCCGGAGCTGTTCAGCTTCTTCGCCTCCTACCGTCTGTCGCCGAACAACTGGGGCTACGGCAATCCGAGCAGGGCATCCGGCTACACGAGCGACAGGCGCTGGTGGCTCGACAAGGCGGGGGAGATGGTCGCCGCCGCCGGCCAGCCCGGGCAGTTCGCCTCGATGTGGATCCCCATCTCGAACAACCGCTGGAGCGCGAGCACGTACGTCGGTGGGCGGTCGCCGTACAAGCCGCAGGCCTGGTGCAGGTATCTCCGCTCGGTGCACGGCTTCTGGCAGAAGCACGGCTGGCTCAGCTCCTACCCGTACCTGTGGGGGATGGACGAGCCGGGGCTGACGCGCTACCGGGTCGTCGCGGGGCAGGCGAAGGCCGCGCACGCTTGCTTCTCCGGCAGCCACGTGATCGTGACCGGCAGGCCGACCGCGGAGAACCGCTTCCTCTGGAACGGCGGCAAGGACGACGTGGACGACTGGGTCGTGCTGGCCAGCCGCTACTACGGCCAGTACACGAACCCGGCTCAGTCGCAGCGGGGGGTCTCGAACGCGACCGAGAACCTGAGACTGATCAACGCCGCACGCCGTCGCGGCAAGCAGATCTGGGCGTACACGTACGACGCAGCCTCTCACTCGACGCCCGGCTTCACCGCCACCGAGCCGCTCTCGGATCCGCGGCTCTTCGTCGACTGGACGGCGCTCGAGGGGATCACCGGCCTCCTCTACGGACAGGGGACGACGACCTACTCGAAGGGCAACCCGCTCGACTCGAATGACAGGGAAGCCGGTTCCTACGTCCTCGTCTATCCGGGCCGCAACGGGCCGATCGCGAGCGCGCGCCTCGAGGTGATCCGGGAGGGGATCGAGGACTGGGAGATCATG
This sequence comes from Actinomycetota bacterium, assembly GCA_005883365.1. Lineage (GTDB taxonomy): Bacteria > Actinomycetota > Thermoleophilia > Gaiellales > Gaiellaceae > Palsa-739. The sequence continues at coordinate 7,815 of VAXA01000135.1, read as the reverse complement.
AACGTCGTCCGCCACAAGCACGGCGCTGCCGCGGTTCGGCGGCTGCTAGCCGGCCTCTTCTCGACCACGTCGGCGGGCGCGAAGCTCGGCTGCACCGTCGGCTGCCCGCTCAAGATGGGGACGCCGTACTCGTGGCCGACGTGGTCGCACGACGCCACCACGCCGCAGAAGGTGGCGCAGATGCGCGCCGCCGCGCTCCAGGCCGCGGCTTCTTAGCTCGACTTCAGAAGCTCGAGTATGCGCGAAGCGTGCGCCGGCGCCGTCGGCTCGTCCTCGTGGCGGAAGTAGACGTAGACCGGCTCGCGCGCTGCGGCCACAGCGGCGGCGAAGGCTGCGTCCGGCGCCTCGCGACGGCGGAGGTAGCGGAACGGCGCCGGGTGGTCGAGATCGTCCACCCGAACGGCGCCCGCCTCCGAGAGCCGAGCCTCGATGCCGTCCCACGACGGATGCTGGAGGTCGAACGCCAGCCGCAGCGACGAGTCGAGCGAGCCGAGCAGGAGCTCGAGCGCTCCCTCGTCGCGTGCCTTCTTGAGCGAGATTCGTATCGGTCCCAGACGGCCGCCGAGCTGCCGCACACGCGACTCGAACATGTCGAGCCCACGCAGCCGGTCACCGGGTAGCTTGGGCGCGAACTCGAACCCCTCGGGCACCTGCTCGGCCCAGCGCCGGAACTGGTCTTCCGCAGGTAGCCGATACCCGGTCGTGTTCAGCTCGACCGTCGCGAAGCGCGCGGCGTAAAACGCGAGGAAGCCGGACGGATCGAGGCCGGCCGGGTAGAAGCCGGGCCGCCAGCTCGGATACGACCAGCCCGAGGTGCCGACCGAGACGCTGTTTACTCTGAGCGATCCCTTGGCCACGGTGGAGACGGTGACATATCCGGTCGAACGGTTCAGCGACGAGGAGCGGGCGCGGCTCGCGCCGCACTTCACGAACCTCGACCGGCCCGTCTTCGCTCTCGTCAACCTGCCGGAGACGGTCAAGGGCGCGCTCTTCGCCCGCTACTCCCGCTACGCCGGCACGCTGCGGCGGCTCTTCCTCGACGAGTTCGCCGACTCCTTGCCCGATGTGCCGGTAGTAGACCTCTCAGAGGGCGAGCGCGCGTCGAAGCTGTACGAGACGATCTTTCTCGGCTACGGCGACGACTCTGTCGCGCAGCTCGGCGGCGCGCACATTGCCTGCGAGTGGACGTCGAATCTCCTCACGAAGATCCTGCAGCGGCCCCGCCTGGCCGCCTACCTCGAGCAGTCGACGCGCTACATCGCGTATAACGACCCGCTCGAGGGCTTCGGCTACCGCTACCACCGGGACCCGCGGTTCGGGCCGGCCTACGAGACGGCGATGGACGAGCTCTTCGCCGCCTACTCGGCGCTCCTCACGGGCGTTTCGTCTTGGGTGGACGAGCGGTTCCCGGCGGCGGAGGGGGAGTCGCCGGCGGCGCATCGCCGAGCCGTGCGGGCGAAGGCACTCGACCTCGTTCGCGGCGTGCTTCCGGCGGCGTCGCTCTCGCACGTCGGCATCTACGCGACGGGCCAGACGTACGAGCAGCTCGTCCTCCACCTGCTCGCGCACCCGCTCGCCGAGTCGCGTGCGTACGGCGAGATGCTGCTCGAGGAGCTGCAGGCGATCATGCCGAGCTTCGTCTCCCGCGTGCCGCGCCCGGACCGCGGCGGCCGCTGGATCGAGTTCCTGCGCGAGCGCAACGAGGCGGCCGCCACCGTCGCAGCCCGGCTCGGGCTCGACGAGGCCCGGGAAGACGTAACTGCTCCCTCGGTTCGGCTGCTCCGCGCGCATGGCAGCGAGGAGGAGCTGCTCGCCGCTCTCCTGTTCGAGGCTTCGGCGGCCGGCGAGGAGGAGGCGCTCGCGGCGGTCGCGCAGCTGTCGCCGGAGGAGCGCACCGCGCTCGTTCGGGAGCTCCTCGCCACGCGCGAGAACCGGCGTCACCGGCCGGGGCGCGGCTTCGAGACTCTCTTCTACCGCTTCGAGATCGTCTCCGACTACGGCGCGTTCCGCGACCTGCAGCGGCATCGCCTCCTCACGTGCCAGTGGCAGCGGCTCTCGCCGGATCTCGGCGCCGACGTCCCGCACGAGGTCGAGGATTCCGGGCTCGGTTCCGAGTACGCGCGCGCGCTCGATACCTCACGCGCCGAGTACGAGCGGCTGCGCGGCCTCGATCTCGCCGACGAAGCGCCGTACGCGCTCTGCCTCGCCTACCGCATCCGTTACGTGCTCGAGCTCGACGCGCGCGAGGCGCTCCACCTGATCGACCTGCGCTCCGGCCGCGAGGGCCATCCGTCCTATCGCGCCGTCGCGCTCCAGATGCGCGAGGCCATCGCCGCCGTCCATCCCAGCGTCGCGGCCGCGATGACCTTCGTGGACGAGTCGACCGAGCCGCGTCTCGAGCGGCTGCTGTCGGAGATGCGCAATGAGGCCCGAGCCGGACGCTGAGCTCGAGAACGAGGTCTACGAGAACGAGAGCTTCCGTGGCCTGGATCTCTCCGGGCTCCGCACGACCCGGTGCACGTTCCGGGGATGCGACTTCACGCTTGCCCAGATGAACGGCTCAGAGCACGCCGGCTCCGACTTCGCCAACTCGACCTTTGAGGGCGCGAACCTCTTCGGAGCGCACTTCGCCGAGTGCAGGCTCGTCGGTGCGAGCTTCGCCGGCGCGACGCTGACGGGGCTCACCGTCGAAGGCGGCGACTGGTCCTACGTCCTGCTCCGCGGACAGGACCTTTCCCACCTCGATCTCCAGCGCGTACTACTGCGCGAGACCGACCTCACCGAGGCCGACCTGACGGAGGCCGACCTGCGCGGGGCCGACCTCACCCGCGCCCGCGTCCACAACACGATCCTGGCCGGCGCCGACCTGCGCGACACGACGGTCGAAGGCGTCGACCTCTCAGCGGCACGCATCGCGCAGGCACGCCTCGACCTCGGGGGCGCGGTACAGCTCGCGCGCTCGCTCGGCGCCGTCGTGGAGTGAGGCGTCCCTAGACCGAAACGGGGCGGAGCACGGTCCGGCCGGGCTCGCTGCCGAACGGCGCCCGCGTCACGATCCAGGAGTCGCCGGACTGGAGCGAGTAGGGCGCGGTGAGCGTCACGGTCACGGCCTGGTGGGTGAAGCTCTCGATGCGGAAGCTCCCACACGAGCCCCACGGCTTGCCGTTCCGTACGAGGTAGACCTCGTAGTAAACGCCCCGCGGCAGCCTGGGCAGGTCGACGACCTTGAGGGTCATGGGCCAGTTGCCGGCCCGCTCGCGCCAGACGTCGAGCGTCGCCCGGGCGTGGGGCGCGATCGACGTACCCTGAAGGGAGAGCTGCGCCACCACCGGCGCAGAGGCCGTCGTGGCACTCCCACCGCGGTGATCCGCCACGGCATAGCCGGCAGCGAAGACGGCCACGATGGACAAGGTTGCAGCGAGGAGGAGCAGGGTCGGACGCTTCTTCGCCACCCGCCGCTTGAGGCTCACGACGCCGAAATCCGGCGCGTTCCGCAGCCGCGGCGTCAGCTCGGGCGGCGGGCCTGCCTGGAGGAGCAGCTCGTGCGCGCCGCGCAGCCGCTCCCGCTCGGCGCCTCCGGTCTCAGCGCCGACGAGATCGTCGAAGTTCGGCTCGCGGTTCACAGCAACTCTCCTTCCAGCACGGACGCAAGCCGCGCGAGGCCGCTGCGCGTCCGGGTCTTCACGGTTCCCAGCGGGACGCCGAGGTACTCGGCGACCTCGCTCTGCGACATTCCGCTCCAGTAGGCGAGCTCGATCACCTCGCGCTCCCGCGGCTGGAGCTCCTCGAGCGCGCGGTGGACGCGCCATGCGACGTGCGAGTCCTCCGCCTGCTGATCGGGGCCCCGCTCGGCGGACACGAGCTCCGGGAGCTCCGCCTCCACAGCTGGTCCGTTGCGGCGCAGCCGGTCGACGATCGCGTTCCGGGCGACCGTGTACAGCCAGCCGCCGGCCGCGCCGCGTTCCGGCCGGTACGTCGAGGCGGAGCGCCAGATCGCCGCGAAGGCCTCCTGGACCGCGTCCTCGGCGTGGCCGCGGTCCCCGAGCCTGCGCAGAGCGAGGCTGAAGACCGGGCGCACGTACCGGCCGTAGAGCATCTCGAAGGCCTCGCGGTCGCGCTCGCCGACGCGCGCGAGCAGCTCGCCGTCGGACGCGTCGTCGAGCGGCGGCGGCGCGGGTTCCGAAGGGACGGCGCGCAGACGGGGCTGGGGCACCTCGATTGCAATTTCCATATCGCCATCGTTCTTACGCATGCCGGCCTCCGCCGGATTCCGGTTAGGAGTTTTGCGCCTCGGCGAAGCGCCGGAGGTAGTAGGCGTGCTCCCAGACGTCGATCCCGAGCAGCGGGACGTCGCTCTGCATGACCGGTGAGTCTTGGTTCGGGGTCGAGTAGACGGAGAGGCCGGTGCCGTCCCAGACGAGCCACGTCCAGCCGCTGCCGAAGCGCTTCACGCCGCCGTCGTTGACGGCGGAGCGCAGCTCCTCGAACGAGCCGAAGGCGTCGTCGATCGCCGAGCGCAGGGCGCCGCCCGGCTCGCCGCCTCCGTCAGGGCCCATGATCTGCCAGAACAGCGAGTGGTTGGCGTGGCCGCCGACGTTGTTTCGGACGGCGGTCCGCTTGTCCTCGGGTATTGCATCGAGGTTCGTGAGCACGCTCTCGACGGAGGCGTCCGCCCACTCCGTCCCCTCGAGCGCGGCGTTCGCATTGGTGACGTAGGCCCCGTGGTGGAGGTCGTGGTGGATGCGCATCGTCTCGGCGTCGATGTGCGGTTCGAGCGCGTCGTACGGGTAAGGCAGATCGGGTACTTCGAAGGCCATTTGGTCGGCTCCTTTCGGCTGCTGCCCCTCTCGGTCGGAGGATATGCTCCGCGCTCGTGTCCACGCTCGTCTACAGGTTCGAGGAGATCGCGCCGCGGCCGTTGCGTCCGGAGGTGTTCGAGCTCGACGGAATCTCCCGCGCGGCGGTGGAGGCGCACTACAAGCTCTACGAGGGGTACGTCGCGAAGCGGAACGAGATCCTCGGACGGCTCGCCGACGCCGACCTCGGCGCCGCGAACCAGACCTTCTCCGAGCTGCGCGCGCTCAAGGTCGACCTCACCTTCGCGATCGGCGGGATCAAGAACCACGAGCTCTACTTCGGCCATCTGGGCGGAGGCGGCGGAGCACCCGAGGGAGCGTTCGGGGACCTCGTCGCGCGCCACTTCGGCCCGGTCGACGCCTGGCGCGCCGACCTCAAGGCGACGGGGATGGCCGGCCGCGGCTGGGCGTGGACGGCGTACGACTGGGACGAGGGCCGGCTCTTCAACTACCTCGGCGACGCCCAGAACACGTTTCCGGTCTGGAATGCGACCCCGCTCGTCGCGCTCGACGTCTACGAGCATGCGTACTTCCTCGACTACCAGACCGACCGTGCGTCCTACATCGACGCGTTCTTCGCCAACCTCGACTGGGACGTCGTGAACGGCTGGGTCGAGCAGTACGGCATCCCGACCTAGGCGCTCGAGGTGCTCACCGCCGCGCTCGTCGCCGCCGGCTACCTGTCCGGCTCGCTGACGTGGGGCTATTGGCTCGTACGGGTCTTCCGCGGCGAGGACGTGCGGACGAAGGGAAGCGGCAACGTCGGAGCGACGAACGTGTGGCGCGTCTACGGGCCGCGGCTCGGTCTGCCGGCGGCGGTCCTCGACACGGCGAAGGGCTTCGCGCCGGCGTTCGCGGCGACCGTGGTCGTCGGGCACGGCAGCGGCGTCCTCGCGGGGGCGGCCGCGATGCTCGGCCACTGGCGGCCGCTTTTCCTTGGCTTCCGGCGGGGCGGGAAGATGGTCGCGACGGCCGGCGGCGCCTTCCTCGGCGTCGCGCCGCTCGTGGGTCTCACCGGCGCAGGCGTCTGGCTGATCGTCTTCGGGCTCACGCGTTACGCGTCGGTCGCCTCGATGACGGCTGCGGCCTCGCTTGGGCTGTGGGCGTGGGTTTTCGGCTACCCGTGGCCGGTGATCGCATTCGGCGGCGCGGCGGGCGCCGGCGTCGCCTTCCTCCACCGCGCGAACATCGCCCGGCTAGCGCGCGGGGAGGAGAACCGGTTCGAGCTGCGGCGGGGAAGGGTCTCGAGACCCGGAACTTCCGCTTGACCGGAGCGCAGGTGCCTGTTGAGGCGATTCACCGTGACCTTCGCCCGCGCACCGTCGGCCGCTTCTTGTGGTTCTCGAGCCTCACGACCTGGGCCTTGTGACCGACAGCGTCCTGGAAGTGGACGATCAGCGCGCCCTTCCCACGGTCGGCCTCATAGGCCGATGCGTCGCGCCGCACATGGAGTTTCGTCCCGGACGAGTCGCGGTAGAGCAGCGCGCTTCCTCTTCCGCCGTAGCGGCCGTACACGGCTATGCCGGGTTTCAACACGTTTGTCTTGAGCGTCCCGTTGGGGTCGAGTTTCTTGGTCAAACCGACACGGTCGACCGGCTTGGGGACGAATGAGGAGTACGAGGCGACGCCGTAGGTGATGCGGGTGTGGCCCTTGGAAACGCCGGGCAGCGCCGAGATCGCGACGGGCATGACGAGGGTGTCGCTGTTGAAGGCGGCTACATCGACATCCCCGAGACGGTCGTCGATCGGTTCGATGTCGAGGACCTTGCCCGTGCGTGGGTTGACCAGCGCTGCGACGAAGATGTCGGAGTGCGGGAGCCGGGTGTTGAAGAAGACGGCATCCGGTTTCTTGCCGACAACGCCGGCGTTCGCCACGGGCCCCGAGTCGTGATCGCGAAGTACTCGAGCCCGCGCTTGCGTAAAGGATTCTTCTTGATCGCGGTGAGCTCGGGCGCATTGGACGTCGTGCCGATGTACTTCAAATCAGCGGCCTTCTCGTCGCCGGCGTGGATGCAGCCGGTGGCCACCGAGCTGCGGCAGTTATGCAACGCGCCGCTCCTGGCCTGGAGCTCGAATCCGGCAAGCAGCGACCTGATCGCGTTGTCGCCGCTGCCTCGGCTGAGTTGGGTGCCCTTCAGCCGGAGTAACGCGGTCTGAACCTTTCCGCCCGGCATCTTGAGCGAGGACGGCTGTGTCATCCTTGCCACCGGGCGCGGCGCCGCGTAGACCGGGACGCGAAGCGTCGGCTGTCCGCTGCTGGTCAGCAGCAGACGACCGCTGGCGTCGGCCGTGTAGTCGCGCGGGAATCCGGCCTGGGTTCGGGTCACCGTCGGGTCGAGCGGCTTCCTGAGCTTGGACGGGTCGATCGCCAGCGTCAGCGTGATCGACGTCGTCCCGCCTGGGCCGACAGTGACCGCCGACGGGCTCACCGAGTAGGTCGCCCCGGGCACCTGAGTAAGGGGGTCGTAGGCGACGCTGTAGGTGACCGCGCCGGCGCCTTTGTTCACGACGGCGATCGTCTTCGTCAACGTGGTTTGCGCCGATACGGCGACCGGCCCGAACGACGCGCTGACCGCACCAGGATCGTTCGTCACGTAGGCGAGCACGAGGTTGTCGAGCGCCGCCTTCGCGTCGATGCGACCGGCTCCGACCCGGTTCGGCGCATAACGGATCCCGCTGTGTCCCGTGGTCGTCCAGAGATCCTGGTCGGCCGTGTTCATGATGTCGGCCTTGACCTCCTCGGGGTTCCAGTCCGGATGCTTCGTCCGCACCAGGGCGGCGAGGCCGGCGACCTCCGGCGACGACATCGAGGTACCGGAGTACGAGATGCCCTGGTTGCCCGTCCCCATCGCCGACGAGAAGACACTCGTTCCGACGCCCGTCACATCGGGCTTGACGTCGCCCGCGGCGCCGATCCCGCGTGAGGAGCTCGAATTGAGCTTGTCGTCGTCGAGGGAAA
>VAXA01000134.1 GCA_005883365.1 Actinomycetota bacterium | reverse complement strand
CGCGTAGCTCGGCATGTCCACCCAGGAGGCCCCGCTCAGGGCGATGAAGCCGCTGTAGACGTTCGGGCCGTGGACCGTCACCCTCAGGTCGAGGGCCTGCAGGTCCGAGCCGTCCAGCGAGAAGTTCGGCTGGATCGTGAACGGAACCGGGGTCGAAGCTCCCGTCGGGTCCAGGACTGCGCTGCCCGTCGCACTGCCGATGTCGACGGCGTTGCCGCCGACGAGCGCCTCGAGGGCCACGTCGACGTCCGCGACCCCGACCTGGGCACCGGTGAGCGAGACCTGGCCGTCGATCGGCTGTGTCCCGTCGTACGCGAGCGGCATGCCGTCGCTGGACGGGAAGTCGATGAACGAGGCCTGAGGTGCGACGTCCCCGCCGGGTCCGGCCACGGCATTGAAGATCAGCCCGCAGCCGTCGCCGCCGTCGGTGCCGGACGTGATGCTGAGGTGGGGGTTGTCGTTGCTCGTGCCACACCCGTCGCGGCGCAGGAAGAAGCGTGTCGTTCCCGCGGTCGTTGCCGCGAAGTTCGCAGTTCCCGCCACGGCGAGGTAGGGGTTCTGCTTCAGCGAGACCTTCTGATTGGCCTTCGGCGTCGTGATGGTCACGGACGTCGTCGCCGAGAGTGCGCCGCCTGCGGCGATCGCCGCCACGGCCAGTGCCGCCAATCCGAGCAGCACGGATTTCCGCGTCATCGTTTCTCCTTGGTGAGATGACGGACGGCGCGGGTAATTCCCACAGAAGCTTCAACAAAAACTTCGAAAAGCCCCAATCTCAATTGACTGAATAATCAATCAAGAAATGCGAGTAGCCGAATTTCCCGACAGCCGTGGCGCACTAGACTCGGCGCGTGGCGCAGCGGACGGCGATCGGCCTGACGGGCGATGACCTCACCGTGGACGACGTCTGGGCCGTGGCCGTCGAGGGGGCCGGTGCTGCGCTGTCCGACCAGGCGCGGGAAAGAATGAATGCCGCCCGCGAGCTCGTGGAGCGGGCCGCACACGGCAGCCGCGAGCACACGTACGGCGTCAACACCGGCTTCGGCCGCTTCGTTGTCGTCGCGATCCCCGAGGAGCAGACCGGCGAGCTGCAGCTTCGTCTGCTCCGATCGCATGCCTGCGGCGTCGGCGAGCCGTACCCCGACGAGATCGTCCGAGCTGCGCTGCTCCTGCGTGCGAACGCACTCGCCAAGGGGAACTCGGGAGCACGCGTGGCCACTGTGGAGCTGCTCCTCGCCCTACTCGACCGCGGCGTGCTGCCGGTCGTGCCGAGCCGCGGCTCGGTCGGAGCCTCCGGCGACCTCGCGCCGCTCGCGCATCTCGCGTTGCCGTTGATCGGCGAAGGAGAGGCCCGGGTCGGGGGCGACCGGCTGTCGGGCGCCGACGCCCTCGCGCGGGTTGGTCTCGAGCCCGTGCAGCTGGCCGCGAAGGAGGGGCTCTCGCTCGTCAACGGCACGCAGTTCATGGCGGCGACCCTTGCGCTCGGGCTCGTGCGGGCACGGCGACTCGCGCGGGTGGCGGACGTCGCCTGTGCGCTCTCGGTGGAGGCGCTGCAGGGCTCGCGCACGTCCTTCCTGCCGCAGATCCACGCGCTCCGCCCGTTGCGCGGCCAGGGCGCCGCGGCCGCGAACCTCCTGCGCCTCCTCGAGGGCTCGGCGATCATCGAGGCGCACCGCTGGTGCGACAAGGTGCAGGACGCGTACTCACTCCGGTGCGCGCCGCAGGTGCACGGCGCCTGCCGCGACCTCCTGGAGTACGCCGAGTACACGGTGAGCGTCGAGCTGAACGCCGCGACCGACAACCCGCTCGTCCTCGTCGACGACGAGGAGCTCGTCTCGAACGGCAACTTCCACGGCCAGCCGCTCGCGTTCGCGCTCGACGCGCTCGCCATGGCCGTCGCGGAGCTCGCGAGCATCTCCGAGCGGCGCCTCGAGCGCCTCGTCAACCCGAACCTCTCGGAAGGGCTGCCAGCCTTCCTCACCACCGACGGCGGCCTCAACAGCGGCTTCATGATCCCGCAGTACGTGGCCGCGTCCCTCGTTTCCGAGAACAAGGTGCTCTGCCATCCGGCCTCCGTCGACTCCATCCCGACGAGCGCCGGGCAGGAGGATCACGTCTCGATGGGGAACGCGGCCGGGCTCCAGGCGTGGCAGGTGCTGGCGAACTCCGAGCGGGCGGTCGCGATCGAGCTGCTCGCAGGCGCGCAGGCGGTCGAGTTCCACGCGCCGCTCGAGCCCGGAGTCGGCGGGCGAGCCGCGCGGGCTGCAGTGCGGGAGCTGTCGCCGAGACTGCGCGACGACCGGCCGCTCGCGGGCGACATCGAGGCCGTTGCGTCGGCGATCCGCGACGGCTCGGTCGTTGCGGCGGTCGAGGCCGAGGCGGGGGCGCTCGCGTGAGCACGACCGCGAGTCTCGCCGGGCGGGTCGAGGCGCTGGTCGGCGACCTCACATCGATCCGCGCTCCCCGCGGGATCGACCTGAACGCGCGCCAGTGGTCGACCGAGGCGCCGCTGCGGATGCTTCTCAACAACCTCGACGCCGAGGTCGCCGAGCGGCCCGAGGAGCTCGTCGTCTACGGCGGCTCTGGCAAGGCGGCCCGCAATCATGAGGCGCTGCGTGCAATCGTGGCGGCGCTGCTCGAGCTCGGCTCCGACGAGACGCTGCTCGTCCAGAGCGGCAAGCCGGTCGGCGTCTTCACGACGCACGAGGGTGCGCCGCGCGTGCTGATCGCGAACGCGCTCCTCGTGCCGCGGTGGGCGACCTGGGACGAGTTCCGCCGGCTCGAGGCCGAGGGGCTGACGATGTTCGGGCAGATGACCGCCGGCTCGTGGATTTACATCGGCACCCAGGGGATTCTGCAGGGCACGTACCAGACCTTCGCGGCAGCGGGTGAGAAGCACTTCGGCTCGCCCGATCTGCGCGGCCGGACGATCCTCACCGCCGGGCTCGGCGGCATGGGGGGTGCGCAGCCGCTCGCCGGCACGATGGCCGGCGCGGCGATCCTCTGCGTCGAGGTCGATCCGCACCGGATCGAGCGGCGGCTCGAGACCCGCTACCTCGATGAGGCGACCGATTCGCTCGACGACGCGCTCGAACGCGTTCGGGCCGCGGCGGGCGAGCGCCGGCCGCTCTCGGTCGGCCTGCTCGGGAACGCGGCGGACGTCGTCCCGGAGCTCGTTTCCCGCGGCGAGGAGTTCGACCTGATCACCGACCAGACGGCCGCGCATGACCCGCTGAACGGCTACGTGCCGCGCGGCTATGCGGTGGACGAGGCGGCGGCGCTGCGCTCGTCCGATCCGGACGAGTACCTGCGGCTCGCGCGCGAGTCGATCGTCCGCCACGTCGAGGCGCTGCTCGAGTACGTCCGACGAGGCGCGTATGTTTTCGATTATGGCAACAACCTGCGGGGTGAGGCGCGTGAAGATGGCGTAGAAGAGGCGTTCGCATACCCGGGCTTCGTCCCGGCCTATATCCGGCCGCTCTTCTGCCGCGGGGTCGGCCCCTTCCGTTGGGCCGTGCTGTCGGGGGATCCGGCGGACATCGCAGCGATCGACGACCGCCTGCGGGAGCTGTTCCCGGACGATCCGCTCTTGCAGCGGTGGCTCGCGCTGGCGTCCGAGCGGGTGGCGTTCCAGGGGCTGCCCGCCCGGATCTGCTGGCTCGGCTACGGGGACCGCGCGAAGGCAGGTCTGGCGATCAACGAGCTCGTGCGAAGCGGCGACGTGAAGGCGCCGGTGGTGATCGGGCGGGATCACCTCGACGCCGGCTCCGTCGCCTCTCCGTATCGCGAGACCGAAGCGATGCGCGACGGCTCCGACGCGATCGCGGACTGGCCGATCCTCAACGCGCTCGTCAACGTCGCAGCGGGAGCGACGTGGGTGAGCGTCCACCACGGCGGTGGTGTGGGGATCGGCAACGCGATCCACGCGGGAATGGTCGTCGTCGCCGACGGCACCGACGCGCAGGCGGAACGGCTCGAGCGTGTGCTGACCACGGACCCGGGCACGGGCGTGATGCGGCACGCTGACGCGGGCTACCCGGAGGCGCTCGCCGCCGCTGAGGAAGGCGGGCTGCGGATCCCGCACGTCCCCAGCGACGCGTGACGCTGACCGGCGCGCGCCTGCTGCTCCGCGACTTCGCGCAGCTGGCGACGCCGGCCGGGACGGGTGCTCCCCTCCGCGGACCGGCGCTCGGCGAAGTCGAGGTGCTCGAGGACGCCTTCGTCCTGTGCGACGGCGAGTCGATCGAGGCCGTCGGGCGGATGCGCGACTTGCCGGCAATCGCCGGCGACGTCGTCGAGGTCGAGTGCCGCGGGCTGTGCGCGGTGCCCGGCCTCGTCGACTGCCACACGCACGCGGCCTTCGGGGGCGACCGCGTCGACGAGTTCTCGTTCCGCGCCGGCGGCGCGAGCTACGAGGAGCTGCACGCGGCCGGCGGCGGGATTCTCTCCACCGTCCGTGCCACGCGTGCGGCGGGCGAGGACGGACTGCGAGCCGCGGTCGAGCTGCATCGCTCGTGGATGCTGCGCGAGGGCACGACGACTTTCGAGGCGAAGTCCGGCTACGGGCTCGACCGGGCAACCGAGCTCGCGTCTCTGCGCGCCATCCGGCAGGCGGGTGGCGTCCCGACCTGGCTCGGCGCGCACGCCGTGCCGCCCGAGTTGCCCGACGCCGACGCGTACCTCGACTTCGCGCTTTCCGAGGTGCTGCCGGAGGCGGCCGAGATCGCCGAGGCGGCTGACGTCTTCCTCGAGCGTGGCGCTTTCGACGCGACGCAGGCGCGGCGCTACCTCGAGACGTGCCGGGAGGCGGGTCTCGCGCTACGGCTGCACGGGGACCAGTTCACGGAGTCAGGAGCGATCCCGCTCGCCGTCGAGCTCGGGGCCCGGTCCGTCGACCATCTCGAGGCTACGGGCGAGGAGGGGATCCGGACCCTCGCGGCGAGCGACGTCGTGGGCGTGCTCCTGCCGGCGAGCGCGCTCTTCCTCGGCCGACCGATGCCGCCTGCGCGAGCACTCATCGACGCCGGCGCCGCCGTCGCCCTGGCAACGGACTTCAACCCGGGCAGCGCCTTCTGCGAGAGTCTGCCGCTCGTCTGCTCCCTCGCCGCAACGCAGCTCCATCTCTCGCCCGCGGAGGCGCTCGCCGCCTGCACGGTCAACGCAGCTCACGTGCTCGGGCGCGCCGACCGGATCGGCCGTCTCGCGCCCGGCCATCGCGCCGACATCACGCTCCTCGACGCGTCCGACTGGCGCTACCTCGCATACCACCTCGGGGGCCGCGTCGTCGCCAAGGTGGTCGTCGGGGGCGAGCTACGCTAGCCCTCCATGCCGACGAGGAAACAGCGGCGTCGGGCGCAGAAGGGACGCCGGCACGAATACGAGACCGTCTGGGTCGACGGGGAAGGGAACGAGCTCGAGGAGCCGCCGGAGGAGCTCGTCGCCGCGCCCGCGCGGACCGACGTAGCCAAGCCGAAGTCGAAGGCGGCTCAGCAGCAACGCGGCGGCAGGCCCGTGCGCGTCCCCCCGCCGCCGTCCTGGCAGCGGGCGGCGAAACGCTCGGCGATCCTCGGCGCTGCGATCTTCGCGCTCTTCTACATCCTCGGATCGAAGAACGGGGGCCACAGCCTCGGGCCGGCGCTCGGCCTCGCGGCGGTCTACACCGCCCTCTTCATCCCCTTCACGTACACGATCGACCGCTTTTCGCACAACCGCTGGCAACGGCGCGCCGAGCAGCAGGAAGGGAAGCGGCAGCCTAAGAAGCGCTGAGGCCGGACGACGCCGGACGCTGGCCCCGGTAGTGACCCTCGCCGGGCCATGGCGCGAGGAGCAGGAGGAGCCTAGCGCCGCCGCCGCTCGTGACCGAGCGCCGCTCGTCCGGGTCGAAGTGGAAGAGCGCCCCGGCGTCCGCCTCGACCGACTCGCCGGCGGCTTCGACGCGCAGCGCTCCGTCGAGCACGAGGAGGAGCGCGGACTCCTTCACGCCGTGGTCGCCGAGCGACTCGCCGGGACGCAACGAGATGAGGACGGCTCTCTCGGCACCCTCCCTCGAGTGCAGGACGACGGGTGACCGGGTGCCGTGCGGCATCTCGACCTCGCCAAGCTTCCAGTAGCGCACGAACGAGCCCTTCCCGCACCCGCCGGGCGGCTAACCAGCGCTCCACTAGACTCGCCGCCATGCCGCTCGCCGTCGACAGATACGAGCTCGGCCCGCTTCAGACGAACTGCTACGTCGTCCGGCGAGAGCGCGGCGCGCCGGAGTGCGCTGTCGTCGATCCGGGCGGCGATGCGGCGGATCTCCGCCTCGAGCTCGCCCGGCTCGGCGCGTCGTGCGCAGGGATCCTCATCACGCACGGCCACTTCGACCACCTCGGTGGCGTGGCCGACCTCGCCGAGGGCACCGGCGCAGAGGTCTGGATGCCGGAGGGCGAGCGCGAGAAGCTCGAACGCTTTCCGGAGTTCGCGCCGGTCGGCGTCCAGGGGCGCCCGCATGCGCCGGAGCACCTACTGAGCGGCGGCGAGACGATCGAGGTCGCCGGTATTTCCTTCGAGTGCCTCGCGGTGCCCGGCCACTCGCCGGCGCACCTCGCCTTCCATGCCGGAGGCGAGCTCTTCAGCGGCGACCTCCTCTTCGCCGGCTCGGTCGGACGCGTCGACCTGCCCGGCGCCGACTGGGACACGCTGCTCGCCTCGGTGCGGATGCTCGCCGAGCGGCTCCCGCCCGAGACCGTCGTCCATCCCGGCCACGGCCACGAGACGACGCTCGGCGTCGAGCTCGCGCGCAATCCGTTCCTCGCAGAGCTCCGCGCGCCCGCGTCGTGAAGATCGAGCGGCCGCGGGGGACGCGCGACATCCTCCCGTCCGAGCAGCCACTCTGGCGGAAGGTGACAGGGGAGATGGAGCGGCTGTGCGCGCTCTACGGCTACCGGCGGATCCAGACGCCGGTCTTCGAGGACGTCGCGCTCTTTCTGCGCACCGCGGGAGAGGGCTCGGACATCGTCCAGAAGGAGATGTACGTCTTCGAGGACCGGGGCGGCCGGACCCTCGCGCTCCGTCCGGAAGCGACCGCGCCGATCTGCCGGGCCTACGTCGAAAACGGCATGCAGCAGGAGCCGCAGCCGGTGAAGCTGTACACGCTCGCAACGTACTACCGCTACGACAAGCCGCAGCGCGGCCGCTACCGCGAGCACAACCAGCTCTCGGTCGAGTCCATCGGCTCGGCTGCGCCCGCCGTCGACGCGGAGGTGATCGCGCTCTACGACACACTGCTCCGCAATCTCGGGATCACCCGCTACGAGCTTCACCTCAACTCGATAGGCGACCGCGAATGCCGTCCGGCATACGTCGACCGCCTCAACGCGTGGCTCGACGAGCACGCCGACCTGCTCGACGCGGACGCGCGGCAGAAGCGCGCGACGAGCCCGCTTCGCGTCTTCGACGTCAAGAGCCCGGAGGTGCGCGCCGCGCTCGAGGACGCGCCGAAGATCGGCGAGTCGCTCTGTCCAGCGTGCGAGGAGCACTTCGCCGCGGTTCGTGAGGCACTCGACGACGCCGGGATCCGGTACGCCCTCGACCCGACGCTCGTGCGCGGTCTCGACTACTACTCGCGCACGACGTGGGAGTTCCTCGGCGCGGACGAGTCGACGCAGGCGTCGAGCATCTCAGGGGGCGGCCGCTATGACTATCTGGTCGAGCAGATCGGCGGCCCGCCGACCCCCGGTGTCGGGTTCGGCGCGGGAATCGAGCGGCTCGTGCTTGCGCTCGAGCAGGAAGGAAGCACGGCCGACGAGGACTTGCTCGACGTGTTCGTCGCCGCCGAGCCGGGGCAGCCCGTCCGGGCGCTGCTCGCCCGCCTGCGCACAGAGGGCATTTCAGCCGACGCCGACTACGCTGGCCGCTCGATGAAGGGCCAGATCGGCTACGGACAGAAACGCGCGCGCTCGGTCCTCCTCGTCACCGGAGGGGGCATGACGCTCCGCCGCAGGGGGGAGCTCGACGTCGAGGTGGACGAGGCGGCGCTGCTGGAGCTCCTGCAGGGATGAGCTGGCGCGACGCGATGTGCGGCGAGCTGCGGCCCGACGACGCCGGCCGCCGCGTCACGGTCGCCGGCTGGGCCGACACACGCCGCGACCACGGCGGGCTCGTCTTCGTCGACCTTCGCGACCACACCGGCAAGGTCCAGCTGGTCGTCAACCCGGAGCGCTCGCCCGTCGCCGCCGAGACCGCGCACGAGATCCGCAACGAGTTCGTGCTCCAGGCTGTGGGCGAAGTCACCGCGCGTGCGCCGGAACTCGTCAACCCGAACCTGCCGTCCGGCCAGATCGAGGTGCAGGTCGACGAGCTGCGGATCGTCTCCCGCTCAACGCCGCTCCCGTTCCAGCTCGACGAGGAGAACGTCGACGAGACGCTTCGCCTGCGCTACCGCTGGCTCGACATGCGTACAGAGCGGATGCAGCGCAACCTCCGGCTCAACCACACCGCGATCGCGGCGATCCGCCATGTCATGGACGAGCGGGACTTCATCGATGTCTGGACGCCGAGCATGACCCGCGGCACGCCCGAGGGCGCGCGCGACTTCCTCGTGCCCGTTCGACTCCAGCCGGGGCGCTTTTTCGCCCTCGCCCAGTCGCCCCAGCTGTTCAAGCAGCTCTGCATGGTGGGCGGGATCGACCGCTACTACCAGATCGCGACCTGCTGGCGGGACGAAGATCTCCGCGCCGACCGTCAGTTCGAGTTTCGCCAACTTGACTTCGAGATGGCGTTCGTCGAGCGCGAGGATGTGCTCAACGTGATGGAGGCGTGTGTCGCCGCCTCGTTCGAGGCTGCAGGCGTCGAGCCGCCGCAGCGGCCGTTCCCGCACCTCTCGTATGCCGACGCCATGCTTCGTTACGGCTCAGACAAGCCTGACCTTCGCTTTGGCATGGAGATCCAGGACGCGACGGACGTGACACGGGACTCGGAGTTCGGAGTCTTCAAGAACGCGCCGTGCGTGCGCTACGTCGTCGTCCCGCGTACGTACTCTCGTGCGGAGCAAGCGCGGCTGGAGGAGCTCGCGAAGGAGTGGGGTGCCAAGGGGCTCGCGAACCTCAGGCAGGTCTCCAAGTTCCTCTCGGAGCGCGAGCTGAAGGCGTTCGGTGTCCCGGAAGAGGCAACGGCGCTGTTCGTCGCGGACGAGGAAGCCGTGGTAAGCCGTGTGCTCGGGCTGCTCCGCTTGCACCTTGCGCGGGAGCTCGACCTGATCGACGCCGGCCTCGATGTCTTCCATTGGATCCACGACTTCCCGCTCTTCGAGATCAGCGAGGAGTTTGGCGGTTGGACGTTCATGCATCACCCGTTCACGGCTCCGATCGGCGGCGAGGAGCAGAGGATCGAGTCCGACTCCGCGCACGTGCGCGGCCAGCACTACGACCTGATCTGGAACGGCTGGGAGCTCGGCTCCGGCTCGATCCGGATCCACCAGGCAGAGGTTCAGCAGGCCGTCTTCCGCGTGATGGGGATGGGTGAGGAGGAGCAGCGGGACAAGTTCGGCTTCCTCCTCGATGCGCTCCAGATGGGCCCGCCGCCACATGGCGGCTTCGCCATGGGCATCGACCGCTTCATCGCCTTGCTTGCGCGGGAGCCCGACATCCGGCAGGTGACCGCGTTCCCGAAGATCGCAAGCGGGTCGGATCCGCTCACCGGGGCACCGACGCCGTATCCCGACACTGCGCTGCGCGAGCTCGGCATCGGGTTGCTTCAGCCACAGGCCGACTAGCGGGCGCTAGAGTCTCCGTGCTCGGCCCCGCGCGCCGAATCGGGCGCACATGTAGATCCAACGCTACGTGAAAGGGAGCCGGCGTCCCGACCGAGGCATTGCCGAAGGCGGGCACGGCACCCACCTGGGAGACCAGGATCACATCGTTCGGTTCGGGAGCTCGGGGCCGGGCCCTCATCTACGGTGAGGGCATGCGCGAAGTGTTCGGAGACTCGAGCCGCGGCGGCGAGTGGGCAGCCGTGCGCCTGCTCGTCGACGGCGACCGGATCGTCGAGGCGGACGGGCCCGGGCTCGAGCGCGACGTCGCAGGCTTGACGCTCCTCGAGGCGTCGTCGGTCGGCGGCGAGACGCTCGTGGTGGACGCGCTCGCGAACGCGATCGGGCCGGTCTTCCGCGCTGCGCCTGAGCCGGGACGCGGGGCCGTGGCCATGAGCGGCGGGGTGGACAGCGCGGTCGCCCTCCTCCGCTCGCTGCCGAACGCCGTCGGCGTGACGTTGCGCCTCTGGCTCGATCCGGACGGACCGGATTCGGAGCGCGCCTGCTGCTCGCCCGAGAGCGTGATCGCCGCGCGCGAGACGTGTCACCGGCTCGGCGTGCCGCACGTGACGCTCGACCTGCGCGAGGAGTTCCGGCGCGCGGTTGTCGCGCCCTTCGTCCGCGGCTACGCCCGCGGCGAGACGCCGAACCCGTGTACCCGCTGCAACGGCGGCTTCCGCTTCGCCGAGCTGCTCGCGTTCGCGCGGCGTGCCGGCGCCGAGCGGCTGGCGACCGGCCACTACGCGCGCATCGTCGAGCGAGACGGCCGTCTCCTCCTCGCGCGCGGAGTCGACGCGACGAAGGACCAGAGCTACATGCTCGCGGCGCTCGAGCCGCGCCACCTGGCGCGAGTCTCCTTCCCGCTCGGCGAGCAGGACAAGGAGGTAACACGGGCGGAGGCCGAGCATGCAGGGCTCGCTGCTGCACGCCGGCCCGAGAGCCAGGAGGCGTGCTTCCTCGCCGGCGACGACTACCGCGCGTTTCTCGGCCGGCATGGGCTCGAACCGCAGGAGGGCGCGATCGTCGGAGAAGACGGCCGCGAGCTCGGCCGCCACGACGGCTTCTGGCGCTTCACCCCCGGACAGCGGCGCGGTCTCGGCCTCGCCGCTCCGGAGCCGCTCTACGTCCTCGGCACACGCCCGTCCGCGAACGCCGTTGTCGTCGGTCCACGGGAGTCGCTCGCGCGCACGCATGTGGAGGCGCGCGGCCGCCTGTACGCCGAGGTCGGCCGGGTCGAGGCGAAGCTCCGCTACCGCTCGCCTGCGATGCCGGCGCTGGTCGAGCCGACGTCGCATGGCTTCCGGCTCGAGCTCGACGAGCCGGCCTACGGCGTCGCGGCGGGCCAGACGGCAGTGCTCTACGACGAAGACGCAGTGGTCGGCTGCGGAACGATCACCTCGGCCGCCTGAGGCCCGAGCGCCTCGACCCGCTCGAGCCAGGGCTTGGCGTCGAGGCCTCGGAACGTCGCGTGCGCCTCCGAGAGAAGCGGATTCGCCTCGTCCATCTTCCCCTGCACCGCAAGCCACTCGCTGTGCTCGGTCTGTGTGACCGCCAGCCAGAACGACATCGCGAACTCTCGGAAGATCGCGGCTGCACGGGCGTACGCATTCGCAGCACTCGAGCGATCCCCCTCTTCGGCCGCCAGCCGGGCCCGGAAGCGTATTGCGTGCGCGCGCAAGCTCGGCGCGAAGCGCCCCGGAGGGAGGGCTTCGACGCGGGCGAGCAGCTCCTGCGCCCACTCGACCTTGCCGAGCGCCAGCGCAGCCTCGAGACCCTGCGGAAAGACGACCTTCACTGCCGGGTCTGCAGGGCGCGTCTCGAGCGCCGACGCAAGCACCTCCTCGGCCGCTCCGAGCGTTCCGGCAGCGTCCCCCTCGGCCCGCAGCACGACCGCCTGCGCAGCCCGGAAGCCCTCCCGCCGCTGGAAGTCGGCGCTGTCCTCGTGTGGGGCGTGGAGCGTGAGGTGGTCACGGGCGTCCCCGAGCCTTCCCTGCGCGACGAGCGGCTCCGGCAGCGCAAGCAGGAAGGCCGGAAGCAGCTCGAGGATCCGCTCGTCCGGCACCTGCACGCGGGCCGCGAACATCTCCGACCAGCGGCCGGTGAGCGCGAGCGACCAGCTGAGCTCGCCGAGGAGCGAATCTTCGTAGCGTCGGTGGCCGACGCGCCGAGCGAGCGCGATCCCGGCTTCGAACCTTGCGATCGCGTCTTCGCAGCGGTCGACCCGGTTGAGATTGTCACCGAGGTTGTGATACGCACGCAGCGCCGCCGCCGGTAGCTCGTGCTCGAGCGCAAGTGTGAGCGCCCGCTCGATCAGAGCCTGTCCCTGCTGGATGCGCGAGCGGAAATTCATGACCACGCCGCTGCTGTCCAGCGCCTCCGCGAGGACCTCGGGAAGCCAGAGGGACTCCGCGAGCTCGAGAGCCGTCTCGAGCCGTGCCGCGGCGGGCCCGAGCTCGCCCCTGAGCAGATGCACACGGCCGATCGCCGCGGCAAGCATGGCTATGTCGGCGTCGGGCTCCTCGCCCTCGAGTTCCTTCCAGGCACGCTCCAGTCGCTCGAGCGCCTCGTCGGGACGGCCTCGCCACCAGTCGACTTCGCCGAGGCGAGCCAGGACACGCGCCCCCTGATGTGCCTCGCCGAGCTCGGTCAGAAGCGAGAGTGCTTCTTCGAGGCGGGATTGCGCGCGCTCACTGTCTCCCGCGCGGAGAGCCATCTCTCCCGCTCGCTCGAGCAGCCGCGCCTGCTCGAGCCTGTCCTCGGTGAACGCGGCAGCTTGTTCGAAGTAGTGCCGTGCCTCCTCGCTCGCAGCGAGCGAGGCCGAGCGCTCACCAGCGCGTGACAAGAGCTCGCGCGCGCGCTGCTGGATCTGCGCGGCGTCGTCGTCGCCCGGCACCGCCTCGTACGCAGCCACGTAGTGGGATGCGAGCACCTCCACGACCTCATGCTCGGAGGGGAAAGCCTGCTCGAGGTAGGCAGCGGTGGCAAGGTGACGCGCCTTTCGCTCGCGCTTCGAGAGCATCTCGTAGGCGACGCGCCGCACGAGGTCCTGGAGGAAACCGTACTGCCCGTGTTCGGGAGAACGCGGGTCGGACTGGATCGAGAACACCTCTTTGCGGACGAGCCCCGCGAGGAGCGGCACGAGCTCGGCCTCGTCGATCCCGGTGACCGCTTCGAGGGCTTGGCGGGTGAAGGTCTTGCCGAACACGGATGCGTCCTGGAGCAGCTGCCGCTCTTCCGCGGAGAGGCCGTCGAGCCGGGCGGCGATCAGCGCGTGAAGTGTCTCGGGAACCTCGAGGGCCCCAATCGCGCCGACCGGCTGGTAGATAGCTCCTTCCGGGACGAGCAGCCCGCGGTCGAGCAGCATCCGCACCATCTCGACGGCGTAGAGCGGCACACCCTCGGCGCGGCCGAGGATCTCGTTCCGCAGCTCCTGCGGCAGCCCGGGCACGAGCCCCGCAAGAAGCTCGTGCGTCGGCTCCGCTCCGAGTGGCTCGAGGGAGATGGAGGTGAAGGCGCGGCCGCCCGCGCCCCACGTCGGGCGGCGCTCGAGCAGCTCCGGCCGCGCGAGCGTCAGCACATAGATCGGGTAGTCGCGCGACCACTCGAGAAGGTACTCGACGAAGTCGAGCAGACTCGGATCGGCCCACTGCATGTCCTCGAAGGCCAGGAAGACCGGGTCGGCGTCGGCGAGGCGCTCGAAGAAGAGCCGCCATGCGCCGAAGAGCTCCTCCTTTGAGCGCGCCTCGTGCTGCTCGAGCCCGAGGAGGTGGGCGAGGCGCGGCTCGACGAAGCGGCGATCTTCCTCGTCGAGGAGAAACTCGGCGAGCGTCTTACGCAGTTTCTCGAGCGCGGACGCCGGATCCTCGTCCTCGGCGATGCGGCAGCGCATGCGGACCATGTCCGCGAGTGCCCAGTAGGTCACGCCCTCGCCGTACGCGAGACAGCGACCCCGGTGGTAGAGCGTGCGCTGCGGCAGGCCGTCGATGTACTTGATGAACTCCCAGGCGAGACGCGACTTGCCAATTCCGCCGATGCCGGTGATCGAGACGAGGAATGCCTTGCGCTCCTCCGCGCCGGCATGAAAGAGATCCTTGAGCAGGCGCAGCTCGCGGTCGCGTCCCACGAACGGCGCCTCGAGACCTTCCGACTTGAGTGCGCCACGCCCGCCGGAGACGACCCGCAGCGCCTGCCAGAGCGGGACGAGCCCCGTCTTGCCCTTCATCTCGTGCGTCCCTGCCGGCTCATAGACGATTGCCGGCTCGGTCGCACGTCGTGTCGCTTCTCCGACGAGTACCGCGCCGGGCGACGCAAGTGACTGCGCCCGCGCGGCCGTGTTCACGAGGTCGCCCGCGACAAGGCCTTCGCCCTCGGCTCCAAGCGTCACAGCTGCTTCGCCGCTGAGCACGCCGGCCCGAGCGCTCAGCTCGGGGATGCCGATCTCCTCGCCGAGAGCCTGCACGGCGCTGACGAGCTCGAGCGCGGCCCTGACCGACCGCTCCGCGTCGTCTTCGGTCGCGACGGGTGCACCCCAGACGGCCATCACCGCATCCCCGACGAACTTCTCGACGGTGCCGCCGTAGAGGCCGAGCACTCGCCGGCACGTCTCGAAGTAGCGGGAGAGGAGCTCGCGCACCTCCTCGGAGTCGCGGTCCTCTGCGAGGCTCGTGAACCCGACGAGGTCCGCGAAAAGGACGGAGACGAGCCGCCGCTCCGCCACCGGCGTAGGTCGCTGGGCCGCGGCCGCAGCCTCGGAGAGCGGTGCGCCGCAGTCACCGCAGAACCGCTTCCCCGGCGCGGTCGGTGCGCCGCACGAGGGGCAGGCCGCCTCGAGTGGGCTTCCGCAGTCGCCGCAAAAGCGCTTGCCCTCCTCCGATTGGGCGCCGCAACTCGTGCAGACGGCCATGCGCGCAGCGTACTCCTGGCGCCGCAGGATTACTAAGATCGGCCGGGGATGCTGGTCGTGGCGTTCACGTGGGGGGATCTCTGGCGGCTGGCTCTCGCCGTGTTCCTCCTCGCGGTGGGGCTCTCGTTCGCGTACCTCCTCGTACGGCTGGCCGGAACCGTCGCGCGTCTTTCGGCGTTCATCCGGGGAGCGGAGGAGTCCGTCCTCCCCGTGATTGGCAAGGTCGGAGGCAGTGTGGACCGCGTGAATGGGCAGCTCGACAAGGTGGACCGGATCACGGACAGCGCCGTCGACGCGGCGGACAGCGTCGACACGGCGGTGCGGGCCGTGAGCCTGGCCATCACGCGTCCCGTGCAGAAGGTGTCCGGCTTCGCCGCCGGCGTCAGCTACGGCGCCGCCGACTTCAAGGTGCGGCGCGACTGGCGCCACGCCGTGCAGGCGGGGAAGGAGGCCGCGGCCCGGCGCGAGACAGATCTCGCCGACGAGCTGCGGGAGGTGGGACCGTGACCACCGAAGAGATCCGGCTCGTCATCCCCGCCGAGGAGGACTTCAGGCCGATCGCGCACCTCGTCACAGGCGGCCTCGCCATGCGGCTCGACGTGACGTACGACGACCTCGACGACCTGCAGCTGGGGATCGAGGCGCTGCTCACGCTGCGCGACGACTCCGGTGATCTCGTCGTATCCCTCTCTGTCGACGACGGCGTGCTGCACGCCTCGCTCGGACCGTTCGCGCCGGAGAAGGTGCACGTGGGCGACTCGGACGGCGGTCTCGACCTGCGTCGCGTCCTCGAAACCGTCTGCGACACGCATGAGGTCGAGGAGCGCGACGAGGGCGCCTGGGTCGAGCTGACGAAGCGGATCGCGAGTCCTGCAGAGGCGGGCGGATGACGCGGGTCGACGACAAGATCCTCCTTCGCCGCTATCACGAGGACGGCGACCTCCAGGCGCGGGAGCAGCTGATCGAGCAGTACATGTCGCTCGTCCGCTCGCTCGCGCGGCGCTACTCGTACCGCGGCGAGCAGCTCGAGGACCTCGTCCAGATCGGCGCGATCGGGCTGATCAAGGCGATCGACCGCTTCGACCTCGAGCGCGGCGTCGAGCTGACGACCTACGCGACGCCGAACATCATCGGTGAGATCAAGCGGCACTTCCGCGACAAGGGCTGGTCGGTTCGGGTGCCCCGCGGCCTGCAGGAGCTCAACGTCCAGCTTTCGCGGCTCGTCGAGCAGCTCACAGTGCAGCTCGCCCGCTCCCCGACGATCCCCGAGCTGGCCAAGGCCGCCGGCGTCGAGGAGGAGGAAGTGCTCGAGGCGCTCGAGTCTGGCCGTGCGTACACGTCCCTGTCGTTGTCCGCCGGAGGCGGGGGAGGCGACGAGGACGATCTCGATCCGCTCGAGTCGCTCGGCACCGAGGAGCACCAGTACGAGGTCTCGGAGGACCGGGCCGTGCTCGCGCCGGGCTTCAAGGCCCTGGACGACCGCGAGCGGAAGATCCTCCAGCTCCGCTTCTTCGAGGGGCTGACCCAGTCTCAGATCGCCCAGCAGGTCGGGATCTCGCAGATGCACGTGTCGCGCCTGATCCGGCGCTCGCTCGAGAAGATCCGCGAGACGATCGCCGAGGACGAGGAATCGCTGGCCCGCTAGCTGTCAGGCGACAGGACACTGGCGCAAGCGAGAGTGAACGAGCCC
>VAXA01000133.1 GCA_005883365.1 Actinomycetota bacterium | reverse complement strand
CCTCGCGCTGCTCGAGGTCGACCCGGCCCAGGCGGTCGTGCTCGAGGACACCGAGGCCGGGATCGCGTCCGCACGTGCAGCCGGCGTCGGGCGCGTGCTTGCGGTGCGCACGACGCTCGAGCCGCGCCGCCTCGCTCAGGCGGACGAGTTGCTCGACCGGATCGATGTCGACGTGATGCGGCGTCTCTTGCTCTAGATTCCAGTCATGGCCATGAAGTACGAGAGGCTGACGACGCCGCTCGTCCGAGAGGATGGAGAGCTGCGAGCTGCGAGCTGGGACGAGGCGCTCGACCGCGCCGCGGCCGGCTTCCGCAGCACGCTCGACGAAGACGCGCTGACCGGCGTCTTCAGCTGCTCCAAGGCGACCAACGAGCTGAACTTCGCTCTGGCGACGGTGTTCGGTGCGGGCGGCGGGACGAGCTCCTACGAGGAGACCCGCGCCGCCGACCTCGTGCTGCTCTGGGGCTCGAACGCGCGCGAGGCGCACCCGATCTTCTTCCACCACGTCCTCAAGGCGATCCACGACGGCGCGCAGCTCATCGTCGTCGACCCGCGGCGCACGCCGTCGGCGCAGTGGGCCGACCTGTGGCTCGGGCTCGACGTCGGCACCGACATCCCGCTGGCGAACGCCGTCGGGCGCGAGATCATCGAGGCGGGCCTCGCCGACATGGAGTTCGTCGAGCGCGCGACGACCGGCTTCGAGGCCTACCACGCCTCGGTCGAGCCATGGACGCTCGAGGAGGCGGAGCGCGTCACGGGCGTCCCGGCCGAGGCGATCCGCGAGCTCGCACACGCCTACGGCGGCGCGCGGAACGCGCAGCTCTGTTGGACGCTCGGCATCACCGAGCACCACAACGCCGTCGACAACGTCTTCGCGCTGATCAACCTCGCGCTGGTGACCGGCAAGGTCGGCAAGTGGGGCTCGGGCCTGCAGCCGCTGCGCGGCCAGAACAACGTCCAGGGCGGGGGAGACATGGGAGCGATCCCCAACCGGCTGCCCGGCTTCCAGGCAGCACGGCCTGCACCTGACCGGGATGTTCGAGGCGATGGAGCGGGGAGAGCTGCGCGCGGTCTACGTCGTCGGCGAGAATCCGGCGCAGGGAGAGGCCGACCAGCAGCGCGCGCAGCGGTTGCTCGAGGGCCTCGACCACCTCGTCGTCCAGGACCTCTTCCTCACGCGCACGGCCGAGCTGGCCGACGTCGTCCTGCCGGCGGCCGCGACGCTCGGCGAGGTCGAGGGCACCGTCACCTCGAGTGAGCGCCGCGTGCAGCGCGTGCGCAAGGCCTACGACGCCCCCGGCGGCGCCCGCGACGACATCGAGATCGTCTACGAGCTCGCGCGCCGCCTGGGCCACGACCTCGGCTCGCCGCGCGCCGAGGACGTCTGGAACGAGCTGCGCTCGCTCTCGCCGATGCACGCGGGCATGAGCTACACGAGGCTCGAGGCGCTCGGCGGCATCCAGTGGCCGTGCGGCGACGAGGACGACCCGGGCGCGCTCTTCCTGCACGGCCGCCTGTGGGACGACGTCGTCGAGGACCGCGCGCCGTTCCAGCCGGTCGAGCACGACCCTCCGGTCGACGTGCTCGACGACGACTTCCCGCTGCGCCTGACGACCGGCCGGAGGCTCGAGTCCTTCAACACGGGCGTCCAAACGGGCGGCTTCTCGTCGCCGCTGCACGCGGGCGGCGAGTCGATCCTGCTCGCGCCCGAGGACGGCGAGCGCTACGGCGTCGCCGACGGCTCCCGGGTGCGGGTCGTCTCGCGCCGGGGCTCGGTCGAGGCGCCCGCCCGGTACGACGCGACGCTGCGGCCCGGCCTCGCGTTCATGAACCTCCACTTCCCGGACGAGGTCGCGACGAACGTGCTCACGATCGACGCCACCGATCCCAAGTCGGGCACCGCGGAGTTCAAGGCGACGGCGATCCGGCTCGAGGCCGTCTGATGGACCTGAAGCTGCTCGACGCCGAGCCGACCGACGGCGAGCGCGAGGCGATCGACGCCGTCGTCGGCACCGAGCCGTCGAACGGGAACCGGGTCGCGCGCCGCGAACGCGGGCGGCGCCACCTCCTCCTGCCGGCCCTGCGGGCCGCGCAGCGCCGCGCCGGCTGGGTCACTCCGGGCGCGCTCGGCTACACGTCGCGCCGCCTCGACGTGCCTCCCGCCGAGGCCTACGGCGTGGCGACCTTCTACGCGCTGCTCGCCCTCGAGGAGCGTCCGGCCGAGGCGCTCCACGTCTGCACCGACCTCTCCTGCCGGCTCGCCGGCGCGGAGGTGCCCGAGGGCGCCTTCCCGTCCCCGTGCCTCGGCCTGTGCGAAAGGGCGCCCGCCGCGCTGCGGACGATCGCCGGTCCGGAGCCGCGCGAGGAGCAGATCCCGCCAACGTCGCCGCCGCTGCCGCAGACGTCGGGCCTGAAGCTGCTGCGCCGCATCGCGGAAGGCGTCGATCCGGAGTCGCCGCCGCCCGATGGGTTCCTCGCGCTCGAGCGGGCGCGCGAGCTCGGCCCCGAGCGCGTGATCGAGCTCGTGAAGGCGTCTCCGCTCCTCGGCCGCGGGGGCGCCGCCTTCCCGACCGGGACGAAATGGGAGGCGGTCGCGCGCCAGCCGGCGCAGCCGCACTACCTCGTCTGCAACGCCGACGAGTCGGAGCCCGGCACGTTCAAGGATCGCGTGCTCATGGAGCAGGACCCGTTCGGGCTGATCGAGGCGATGGCGATCGCCGCCTATGCGACCGGCTGCGCGAAGGCGTTCGTCTACGTGCGCGCGGTCGCCCACGAGCGGCTGCAGAACGCGATCGACGCCTCGGACGTCGCGGTCGAGATCGACCTCCGGATCGGCGCCGGAGCCTACGTCTGCGGGGAGGAGACCGCGCTCTTCCAGTCGATCGAGGGCTACCGCGGCGAGCCGCGCAACAAGCCGCCCTTCCCGGTCGAGGTCGGCCTCTACGGCAAGCCGACCGTGGTGAACAACGTTGAGACACTGCTCAACGTGCCGCACGTCGTGCTCGCTGACGACGCGCAGGACACGAGGCTCTTCTGCGTCTCGGGCCACGTCGCGCGGCCGGGGCTGTACGAGCTCGAGCTCGGCACGTCGGCGGCCCGACCAGCTCGACCTGCCGCTCTCCTTCGAAGGTGCCCGTGACGCCGGCGCCACCCTCGGCTCGGGTGTCGTGATCGTCTACGGCGCGGAGGCCGACCTCGTCGACGCGGTTCTGCGCATCGCCGAGTTCTTCCGCGACGAGTCGTGCGGTCAATGCGTCCCCTGCCGCATCGGCACAGTGCGCCAGGAGGAGGCGCTCCACCGCCTCGCCTCGGACACGGCGATCGGAGACGAGCTCGACGTGCTCGCCGATCTCACGCAGGTGATGCGCGACGCGTCGATCTGCGGCCTCGGCCAGACTGCGGCGAACGCCGTCGACTCGGCCATCCACAACCTGGGAGTGCTCGCGTGAAGATCACGATCGACGGCGTCACCACCGACGTCCCGGCCGGCTCGACCATCCTCGACGCCGCGCAGCAGATGGGCATCGACACGCCGACGCTCTGCTACGGCGACACGCTGACGCCGGTGAACGTGTGCCGCGTCTGCGTCGTCGAGCTGGAGAACGCGCGCACGCTCGTCCCCGCCTGCTCGCGCAAGGTGGAGGACGGGATGGTCGTGCACACCGACTCGGAGCGAGTGCGCACGAGCCGGCGGCTCGTTCTCGAGCTGCTCGGCTCGGCCGCCGACCTCTCCACCGCGCCCGAGGCCCTCGCCTACATCGACCGCTACGAGGCGCGCCCGGATCGCTTCGGGCCCGACTCGCTCACGGTCGAGCAGGCGGTGAAAGTCGACAACGAGCTCTACGTGCGCGACTACTCCAAGTGCATCCTCTGTTACAAGTGCGTCGAGGCCTGCGGGGTCGACCACCAGAACACGTTCGCGATCACGGTCGCCGGGCGCGGCTTCGGCGCCCACATCTCGACGGAGCTCGACGTGCCCCTGCCCGAGTCGGCGTGCGTCTACTGCGGCAACTGCGTCGCCGTCTGCCCGACCGGGGCGCTGATGGCGAAGAGCGAGTTCGACCTGCGGGAGGCGGGTGACTGGCGCGAGGAGGAACAGACCGAGGTCGACACCGTGTGCCCGTACTGCGGCGTCGGCTGCAACCTCACGCTGCACGTGCAGGACGATGCGATCGTCAAGGTGAGCTCGCCCGACGACCACGACGTCACCCGCGGCAACCTCTGCATCAAGGGCCGCTACGGCTACCGCTACGTGCAGAACCGCGGGCCGAAGTGACGGTCGAGCTCGGCTCCCTAGAGGAGCTCGAGCCGGCGCTCGCGAGGGAGGAGTTCGAGGTTGCACGCGTCTTCGTCGGTTACGGGGCCAGCGCGCCGTCGGCGCCTGAACCGTGCCGGCTGCCGACGGTGGCGTACTCGCTCGACCGGCCCGCGCCGCCGGCAGGGTCGTTCAGGACCGGCGAGTGGCACGAGACCTGGAGCCCGGACGCGTACGGCGCCGCGATCGAGACGGTGCGAGAGGCGATTCGGGAGGGCGACGTCTACCAGGTGAATCTCGTGCAGCATCTCTGGGCCGACTTCGCAGGCGACCCACTCGCGCTCGCGGCCGCGCTCGCCCCGCTGCGGCCGCTCGAGCCCGCGGCTCTGCAGGGAGACGGCTGGACGATCGTCTCCGCCTCGCCCGAGCTGCTGCTGCAGAAGCGCGGCCGGGTCGTCCGCACCTCGCCGATCAAAGGGACGCGTCCCGCGGGCGTCCCGATCCGCTCGGCGAAGGACGCGGCCGAGCACGTGATGATCGTCGACCTCGAGCGCAACGACCTCTCGCGCGTCTGCGTCCCGGGCAGCGTCCGCTGGCCCGAGCTGCTCGTCGAGCGCCAGCTCGCCGGCGTCACCCACCTCGTCGCCACTGTCGAGGGCGAGCTGCGACCCGAGGTGACGCTGACGGAGCTGCTCGCCGCCGTGCTGCCCGGCGGCTCCGTCACCGGTTGCCCGAAGAGCAGCGCGCTCGGGCTGATCGCCGCGCTCGAGCCGGTCGGGCGAGGCGCGTCGATGGGCGCGCTCGGCCGCATCTACGCGAATGGCGATCTCGACCTCGCCCTCACGATTCGCACCTTTGCCGTGGTGGACGGCGCGATCCATCTCTGGGTCGGCGGAGGCATCGTCTGGGACTCGGAGGCCGACGCCGAGATCGAGGAGTCGTGGGTCAAGGCGCGCCCGCTCCTCGCTCTGGCCTGATGGAAGTCTGCGCCGTCGCGGTCGCCGGGCGTGGCCTGGTCGATCCGCACGAACCGGTCTTCGCGGCGGACGACGAGGCCCTCCTGCGCGGGCGCTCCGTCTTCGAGACCGCGCGAGTGTACGGCGGCCGGCCGTTCCTGCTCGACGAGCATCTCGCGCGCTTTGCGCGCTCGTCCGAGAGCGTCCGCCTGCCGCCACCCGACGCCGCCGAGTGCAAGCGCCTCGCCGAGCTCGTGGTCGGCGCCTGCGACGAGACCGAGCTCGCGCTCCGGCTCTACTGGACCGGCCGCACCCTCGTCGCCACCGCGGGGCCGATCGGCCCCGAGATCGAAGCCCTGCGGGCGCGCGGGCTGCGGCTCGCGGCGGCTCCCTGGTCGACCGGCGCGCTCGCGAGCGCGAAGTCCATGAGCTACGCCGAGAACATGGCCGCGCAGGACGCCGCAGTCGCCGGCGGCGCCGACGACGCCCTGCTCGTGGCCGACGACGGGACGGTGCTCGAATTGCCGACGGCGAACGTCTGGTGGCGCGAGGGCGACCGCCTCCTCACGCCGTCGCTCGACCTGCCCATCCTCGCCGGTGTAACGCGGGCGCTCCTCGTGGACGTCGCCGAGCGGGAGACGGTCGAGGGCGTGTTCCCGCTCGGCCGGCTCCTCGAGGCCGACGAGGTATTCGTGAGCGCCTCGATCCGCGAGGTGATGCCCGTCGCCTCGGTCGACGGCAAGGCGTTCGGCCTCGGCCCCGCCGCACACGAGCTGCACCAGCAGTTACGTCACCTTGCGAGCCCATGAGGATCCGCGACCTGAACTGGATGCAGCTAGAGGCGTACCTGGCGACAGACGATCGGATCGTCCTCCCCGTCGGCTCGACCGAGCAGCACGCCTACCTCTCGCTCGAGACGGACAACGTCCTCGCCGAGCGTGCGTCGGTCGAGGCGGCCGAGCCGCTCGGAGTGCCGGTCATGCCGGTGCTTCCCTACGGCGTGACGGGCTTCACCGCCTACCCCGGCAGCCCGACACTGAGCGAGTCCACGCTGCTCGCCGTCCTGTCGGAGGTCGTCC
>VAXA01000132.1 GCA_005883365.1 Actinomycetota bacterium | reverse complement strand
TCGCGCGGCGTGAGGAGGAAGACCTTGTCGGCGATTCGCTGCATCCCGCCGTCGAGTGCGTACGTGAGGCCGCTCGCGAAGTCGATCAGCCGCTTCGAGAGCTCGGCGTCAGCCGACTGGAGGTTGAGGATCACCGGAACGCCGTCCTTGAACCGGTCGGCGACCTGCTGCGCGTCGTTGAAGCTGCGCGGGAGGATGAGGTGGACGCGGGAGGTGCCGGGGCCGCGGACCGGCTCGAGGTTGCGGACGCGTCGCGTCTCGGCTCGCGGGCGGAGGATGCTCGTCCTCTGCGCGTCCTCGGGCTCGGGATCCGTCCAGTCGTCGTCGTAGTCGCGCCGCGACCGGCGGGCGGGCAACCGGCGCACGTTGGGCCGCTCGTACGGATCGGCGAGCTCGTCTTCGGTGAGGTAGCCGTCCTCGTCCCAGTCCTCTTCCTCGGCGATGCCGAAGTAGACGAGGGTACGGGCCCAGACGTCGGAGAGACCCATGGCGCCGCCGATGTTAGCGCTGCCACAGGACTGCGCCGACCCGAACGTAGGTCGCCCCTTCCTCGGCGGCGACCCGGTAGTCCTGGCTCGTCCCCATCGAAAGATCCCGCAGATCGTGGCGCTCGGCCAGCTCGCGGAGGCGCCGGAAGTACGGCCGCGACGCCTCCGGATCGTCCGTCGCGGGCGGCATCGTCATCAGCCCCCGGACGTCGTCATACGCCTCGAGCAGTGCCGGCAGCTCCTCCGGCGTCACGCCCGACTTCGTCGCTTCGCCGGAGAGGTTGACCTCGACGAGCGCCGGGATCGTGAGCTTTCGCGCGGCGGACTCCGAGGCGAGCGAGTGGCAGAGCTCGCAGACCTCGCTCACGAGCGCCGCCTTCCGGCTCTGGAGATGGCCGATGAAGTGCCACCGGAAGGCGTCGCCGTAGACGTTGTGCTTCGCCCGCAGGTCCTGGGCGCGGTTCTCGCCCACCACCTCGACCCCCGCCTCGGCCAGCGCCGCCAGGTCGTCAAGCGAGACGTACTTGGTCGCGGCGACGACCGTGACCGCCGGGCCGACCTCTGCACGTATGCGCTCGTGCCGCTCGCGGATCTCAGCCGGCGACGTAGGCGATCACCCCCTGCCGGCCCGTGCGGCCGGCGTCCCGGCGGTGCGAGAAGAACGTCTCGGGCTCGCATGCGGTACAGCGGTCGAAGCGCTTCACGCGCTCGACCCCCGCGGCGCGGAGCGTTCGCTCGGCGCTCGTCCAGAGGTCGAGGCGGCTCTCGTGGACGACATCGTCACCGAAGCGCTCACGGAATGGCGCCGCGACCTCCTCCCCCACGTCGTAGCAGCACGGACCGATGCCCGGCCCAATTGCGGCGGCGAGCTCGCGATCCCCGAGGGCGCGCGCTCCCGCCTCGACGATGCCTGCGAGCAGGCCGCGCCAGCCGACATGGAGGACGGCGACTGCCGGCTCTCCCCTGTCGGCGCGTGCGAGGGCGATCGGCAGGCAGTCGGCGGACAGCGCGAGGATCGGGAGGCCGGGCTCGTCCGTCCACAACCCGTCCGCCTGCTCGCCGCGCACCCTGGGGGCTGCCCGGAGCACGCGGTCGGAGTGCACCTGGTAGTTGAGCGCGAGCTTCTCGAGATCGGCGCCGATCGACTCGCAGGCGATGCGCCTGTTCTCGTCGACTCGCTCGACGTCGTCGCCGCTCTTGCGACCGAGGTTGAGCGACGCGTACGGCCCTTCGCTCACGCCGCCGACGCGAGTGGTGAAAACGACCTCGTAGCCGTCGAGGTGCCAGCGGATCACCGAAGCTCCTTGGCCCGCGCGAGCAGCTGTTCGCGGGTGTTGAGCGCGGGCTCGTCCACGACTGCGTCGAGGAGCTCGTGGAGGGTGCGCCCCAGCTCCGGCCCGGGCCGGAAGCCGAGCTCGATCAGGTCGTTCCCGTCGACGGCGAGGTCGCGCAGCCGGTGCGGGCTCGACCGCTCCTGCTCCACCATCTCGCGGAACCGTGCGAGCGCCTCTATCTCGTCCAGGGGCGGCGGCTCTCCGTCGCTTCCCCGCTTGCCGAGCAGGTCCGCATGCTTGTGGTCGATGAGCTCGAAGGCGAGCTCGTCGCCGTTGCGGCGGAGGAAGCGCCGCGCGCGGCGGGGGTCGCCTTTCCCGGGCTGGAACATGTGCCGGCGGACGATCCTGACGACGCGCTGCCGGCGCGCGTTCGGGTACCTGAGCCGCAACAGCGCTCCGCTCGCGAGCGTTGCGCCGACCTGGTCATGGCCGTGCTCGGCAAAACCGGGCTTCGCGTAGTAGTGCAGGCGCCCGTCGCTGCCCCGCCATGCGGTGTGCGGCTTGCCGAGGTCGTGGAACAGCGCGGCGAGCCGCACCGCCAGCGAGAAGCCCGAGTCTGCGGCGGCCTGGACGACGGCAAACGTGTGCTCGTCGACGGCGAGATCGTGGTAGCGGCTCTCTTGGTCGAAGCCGATGGCGGGGCCGAACTCCGGCAGAAGCTCGACTAGGACGCCGGTGTCTCGCGCCAGCCGCAGCGCCCGCGCGGGCTCTGCACCGAGCAGGAGCTTCGAGAGCTCGCCCATCCCGTCCGCCGCAAGACCGCCGCCGATGCGCTCCCCCGACACGAGCTTGACCGCGGGCCCTTCCTCGCGCATCTGGCCGAGCAGCTCGTCGTCGGGCTCGAAGCTGAGCTGCGAGACGAAGCGGAGGGCGCGGACGAGCCGCAACGGGTCCTCCCGGAAGCTCTGCGGTGAGACCGTGCGCAGGCGATGCGCCTCGACATCGGCCCGGCCGCCGAGCGGGTCGACGAGGTCGCCCGTCGCGAGCCGGCGGGCCATCGCGTTGACGGTGAAGTCGCGGCGGCGCATGTCATCCTCGACTGACAGCGACGGATCCGCGACGATCTCGAAGTCGTGCCGGCCGGGACCGGTGGAGATCTCCTTGCGCGGCGGCGCGAACTCGATTCCGGCCCGGGTCAGCGCGCGGACCCGGCCGTCGCTCGGGTGCAGCCGGACTCCCACGAGCCGGTCGGCGACGACGAGATCCTCGACGCGCCCGTGCGGAGCGAGCGCGGCCCGCAACCCCTCGGTGTCGACGCCCGGCACGAGGAAGTCGGCGTCCTTCGACTCGAGCCCGAGCAGCTCGTCACGCACGGCGCCGCCTACCAGGTAGGCGTCGAGCCCCAGCGAGCGCACGTAGTCCTCTACCTCCTGGCGCATCCGGCCATTCTCGCCGGACCGCCGGGCCTGCCTACAAAAGTGCGATCGCTTCGATCTCGACGAGAGCGCCCGACGGGAGCTTCGCCACCTCCACCGTGGCTCGGGCGGGCGGCTGCTCGCCGACGTGCTTCGCGTAGACGGCGTTCATCGGCTGGAAGTCGTCGAGGTTCTGGAGGAAGACGGTCGTCTTCACGAGCCGATCGAGTCCGCTGCCCGCCTCCTCGAGGATCGCCTTCAGGTTGGCGAAGATCTGCTTGGTCTGCTCCTCGATCCCGCCCGAGATCGCGATGTCCCCCGGCATCAGGCCGAGCTGGCCGGAGACGAAGACGAAGCCGCCGGCCGCGATCGCCTGCGAGTAGGGCGCCCCCTGGAACGGCGCCGGCGCGGCCTCGGTGCGCACGACCTGCTTCTCGCTCACCTGCGTGCCCCCTGTCTCTCGCACGCCTCCGCGAGCGCGGCGCCGAGCCCCTTGAAAATCGCATCGAGCACATGACCACTGTCGGTGCCGTTCAGGAGCCGCACGTGGAGGACGAGGCCGGCGTTCTCGGCGAGGACCTCGAGGAACCGCCGCGCGACGTCGGTGCCGAGGCCGCCGATGCGGGCCTGCGTCAGGTCGACATTCGTGACGAAGAGCGGTTCGTCGCTCGTCTCGAGCACGACGTAGGCCAGCGCCTCGGCCGACGTCAGCGCGCCGGCGCCGCGGCCGCGTGCGCCTTCCGCCCGCAAGGGCCCGGCCAGCGCGTGGCCGAGCGCCGCCGCCGCCGCCTCCACCTCGGCCTGGGTGTCGCCCGGCTCGATGTCGAGGACGAGGTCGAACTGCGCCGTCTCGGCGAAGCGGGTGAGCAGTCGGTTGAGCACGGGCAGTCCCGTCTCCACCGTCGCCTCGCCGCGTCCATAGACGTTGACGCGGACGCCCGCCGCAGCCTGCTCGCTCATCCCTCGGAGCGTAACGCGTGGACCGCTTACGCCTCGACGCGCTCGATCTGAGCGCCGACGCCACGCAGGCGGTCGTCGATCCGCTCGTAGCCACGGTCGATCTCGGCGACGTTGCCGATCACGGAGCGGCCGTTCGCGCACAGCGCGGCGATCAGCATCGCCATCCCGGCGCGGATGTCGGGGCTCGTCAGCCGCTGCCCGTAGAGGCGCGACGGCCCGCTGACGACGACGCGGTGCGGGTCGCAGACGATGATCCGGGCCCCCATCGAGACGAGCTTGTCGACGAAGAACAGCCGGTTCTCGAACATCTTCTCGAAGACGAGGATCGTCCCCCACGCCTGCGTCGCGACTGCGACCGCGATCGACGTGAGATCCGCCGGGAACGCCGGCCACGGCCCGTCCTCGATCTTCGGCACCTGGTCGCCAAGGTCGTTCTGAATCACGAGCTCCTGGTGCGGCGGCACCCGCAGCCAGTCGTCCCCCAGCTCCACCTCGATCCCGAGGCGGTTGAACGCCGTGAGGATCGAGGAGAGGTCGCGCGGCTCGACGCCGTCGATCGTCAGGTCGCTGTTCGTCACTGCCGCGAGGCCGATGAAGCTCCCGACCTCGATGTGCTCGGGGGCGATCGACCACTCGCCGCCGCGGAGCTGCTCGACGCCGCGGATCCGGAGGAGGTTCGACTCGATCCCGTCGATCTCCGCTCCCAGCGCGACGAGGAAGCGGCAGAGGTCTTGGACGTGCGGTTCGCAGGCGGCGTTCGCGATCGTCGTCTCACCCGGCGTCAAGACGGCGGCCATCAAGGCGTTCTCGGTCGCCATCACGCTCGCCTCGTCGAGGAAGATGTCGGCGCCGCGCAAGCCGTCGGTCTGCATCTCGTAGCGGGTGTCGAGCTCGACCGTCGCACCGAGGCGCTCGAGGGCATGGATGTGCGGATCGAGCCGTCGCCGTCCGATCACGTCGCCACCCGGCGGCGGCACGCTCGCCCGGCCGAGGCGCGCCAACAGCGGCCCTGCGAGCAGGAACGACGCGCGGATTCGCTCCGCGAGCACGGCGTCGACCTCATACGACGAGAGTCCCTTCGGATCGACGCGAACCTCGTTCGCTCCGGTCCACTCCGCGTTCGCACCCGTGACGCACACGAGCTCGAGCATGGTCTCGACGTCGCGGATCCGCGGGACGTTCGAGAGCGTTACCGGCTCGTCCGCGAGCAGGCAGGCGGCGAGGATCGGTAGAGCGCCGTTCTTGTTGCCGGAGGCCCGGATGCGGCCGTTGAGCGGGTTTCCGCCCTCGATGACGAGGGCCTGCGGCGCCGTCGTGACGGACATGCCGGCCCAGCATAGCCGGGCCTCGGAACCAGTCCCGGTTAGCCGCAGGCAGGCATCGGCGGCAGGTCGCGCAGTGGGACGAACGCGATTGGCGCGCGTGCGTCGAATGCCTTTGCGCCGGTTGCATAGAGCACGAGCAGCGAACGGGCATCGACCCGGGTCCAGCCTCCGTGCGGAGTGATTTCGATGTAGCGGCGCGTCTTCGTATCACCGACGAAGACGCGGGGCTGAATGCCGAAGCCGATGTAGCGGCCGCCGACCTGCACCGAATTGTCCACGTGGTCTAGATGCCGCGTGGCGACCACCTCGAAGGGCTTCGCGCCTGGCGAGGGCGACCACCAGAGCGACTTGTAGTGCGGGTCCGGATAAGCGATCCGCTGCCCGTCAGTCTGCAGGCCGGTGACGTTCCGCAACATCCGGAAGGCTCGCGGTAGACGTGCGGGCGCACCTGTGAGCGCGGACGCAGCGTGCATCCTCGTCGGGACGCCCGGAGCAGATGCCTCGGCCCAGACCAAGACGTGATGATCGAGCAGGAACGCTCCTCCCGGATGACCGTGCCGGACGACCACGTCGCGGCCCGTACGCAAGTTGTACGCGTGTACATCGCCGAGCTGATCGGGCCCGACGCCCTGTACCCACACCGCCGTCCCGCCGCGAACGTCGGGACCGTGCCATGGACTGTCCCAGTACTGACCAGACGGCCTCCGGGTCGCGGCGCCGAGCTGCGTGAGCCGGTGCGCTTGCGTGTCCCAGGCCCACGTGGTGAAGTCGTTGAAGCTGTCGAAGCCGTGGTACTCGTTCCAGACGAGCCAGCGCCCGGCGTAGGCGGCCCACGCCTGATCGAGCTGCGGATCGGGGAACGCCTTGATCCTGGTTACGGCGCTCGTCCTCGCATCGATCTCGCCGACGCCGGAGAACCTCCGCGAGTAGATCGTCGCGAAGAACGAGTGCCCGTGACGCGCAAGCGCGAGCGGGACGAGTGACGTCGACCGTGAGAGCGCCACGATGTGATGCGATAGCACCCGCTGCCAGGCGCCGCTAGAGCGGGCCTCGCACCAGCGCCCTCGTGTCGTGGCTGCGGGAGCGGCGGCACCCGCCGAAGCGAGCACCGCCGCGACGGCCAGTGCCCCGCCGAAGCGGCGCAGCCGTCTACCAGATGTAGCCACGCCCGGAGACGATCGAGACGATCTCGTAGCTGGGCAGGTTCGAGTACGCGGGAACGTTTCCAGACCACGCGATCGAAGTCGCACCGTGCACGGAGTCCTCGTACAGCGTGTTCCCTCCGGAGCCGTAATAGCCGCGGATCTCGAACCAGTGGAAGATCGTGTGGTCCGACGGGTGCCCGACCAAGTGGTAGCTCGAGTATGGGGTCTCCCAGGCGTCGCCGACTACCGGCGCTCGTATTGCCGAGATGTCCGCTTCGAGATCGTTCTCATACGTGTTGATCGCACTCGAGGTCGCCGAAGAAACTGCCTGCGGCACGTAGTAGTTGCGGCTCTGGTACCGGTTCAGCACGTCCGGGACCGGATAGCCGGAGGGCGAGGTGCCGCCTCCGGACCAGGCCGTGCCGTTGGTCGTCGTATGGAGTGCGGTGGCGGCCGCCGACTGCGTAAGCGAGATCCCGACTGCACCCAGAGCCTCGTGAACCGCGGCCGGCCCGCAGTAGTAGCTGGTTGCCTGCGGAGTCTGATTCGCGACCAGCGATGCCGAGCTCGGATAGCCGCCTCCACCACAGGAGGCGCCGCACGTCGCCATCGGGGTGGGAGCAATGAGTGCCGAGGTGGGCTGATTCTCCGCTGCGCGCTTCTCGGCCGTCATCTGAAGCTGCTGCGGCGTCAGAGGGAGATGCGGATCCGTGTCGTGCGCGGCTTTCCATGCGAGGTCGTCGGCATTGGCGACCCCAGCCGAAACGAACAGGAGGACTACGAGTGCGGTCGTCAAGCCGACCGAGCGAATGGCGTGGCGCATTGCGGACTCCTTCGACGAGATTTGGGCGATGCCCAATCGGTGTACGTCGCGGGGTCTCGGTGCGCAAGGCGATCCGGCAAGTTGCGGCACATTTCTTGCACCGTCGTCACCACGGACAACGCGGGCTAGGATGATCCACGTCATGGAGCCGACGCGGGACCGCGCCTGGGAGACCCTCACGCGCTACACGAAGAGCGAGTCGCTGCTGCGGCACGCGCTCGCCGTCGAGGCCTCGACGGCCGCGTATGCGAGGAAGCTCGGCGAGGACGAGGAGCTGTGGCGCGTCGCGGCACTCCTGCACGACTTCGACTACGAGATGCACCCGACGCTCGACAAGCACCCGCAGGACGGCGCCCCGATCCTGCGCGAGGAGGGCTATCCCGAAGAGGTCGTGGAGACCGTGCTCTCGCACGCCGAGCACCTCGGGCTGCCGCGCGACACGCCGCTGAAGAAGGCGCTCTTCGCCTGCGACGAGCTGAGCGGTTTCGTGCACGCCTGCGCGCTCGTGCGCCCGACCGGGCTCGAGGGGCTCGAGCCGAAGTCGGTCAAGAAGAAGCTCAAGCAGCCGTCTTTCGCCGCCGGCGTCCACCGCGACGAGGTCTACAAGGGCGCCGAGGAGCTCGGCGTCGAGCTCGACGACCACATCCGCACGGTTGTCGAGGCGCTAAGGC
>VAXA01000020.1 GCA_005883365.1 Actinomycetota bacterium | reverse complement strand
TGTGGCGAGCGTCGCGGCCGACGCCGAGGCCGGTGACGTCGTCCTCCTCTCGCCGGCCTGCGCGAGCTTCGACCAGTTCAGGGACTTCGAGGAGCGAGGGGACACATTCCGGCGGCTCGTGCAGGACCTGACGTGAGGCAGAAGCAGCTCCAGTTCGAGTGGAACCTGCTCGTGCTCGTCACGGCTGCCCTTGTCCTCTTCGGGATCGTGATGGTGTACAGCGCGACGTCGGGATCCGCCGCGCTCGGCAACGCCAACCCGCTCGGCTACGTCGAGCGGCAGCTCGTCTACACGATCGTCGGCGTTGCGCTGCTCGTCGTCGTCTCGCGGCTCGAGCTCGAGCGGCTCCGCGCCCTCGCGCCGAGCCTGGTCGTGACCGCGCTCATCCTCTGTCTCGGCGTGCTCGCGGTCGGTTCCCGGATCAACGGGGCGCGCCGCTGGATCGCCTTCGGGCCGTTCGTCTTCCAGCCGTCGGAGCTCGCAAAGCTCGCGCTCGTGATCTGGACGGCGGCCTACCTCTCGCGCCACAAGCCGCCGCGCACGCTGAAGGAGCTCGCTCGGCCGATCGGGTTCCTCGTCCTTCTCTTCGCCGTGCTCGTGCTCGTCGAGCCCGACCTCGGCACCGCGCTCACGCTCCTCCTCGTCGTCGGCGCCATCCTGCTCGTCTCGGGGACGCGGCTGCCCCTGCTCGGCTCCGCCTACGGCCTCGTGTTCGGGCTGGCCGCGATCGCCGCGTGGTCGTCGCCCTACCGGCGTGACCGCCTCCTGACGTTCCTCGATCCCTGGAAGGACCCGACTGGCGCCGGCCTCCAGAACGTGCAGGCACTGATCAGCATGGGCTCCGGCGGCGTCTTCGGGCGCGGGCTCGGACAGTGCATCGAGTGCCTCCATTACCTGCCCGAGGCGCACACGGACATGATGTTCGCGGTCGTCGGCGAGGAGCTCGGGCTCGTCGGGGTGAGCCTCCTCGTCGCAGCCTTCTGCGCCTTCGCGTACGCGGGGGTGCGACTCGCGATCGCCACCCGCGACCCGTTTGCGAAGCGGCTCGCTGCGGGGATCACGGCGCTCGTCTGCGGCCAGGCGGCGATCAACATGGCCGCTGCAATCGGCGTCGCGCCGCTGACCGGAATCCCGCTCCCATTCGTCTCGTACGGCGGCTCGAGCCTCGTCATCATGCTCGCCGGAGTCGGCGTCCTCCTTAACATCGCCCGTGGCAATGGCGGACGAGCAGCAGCTGCGGTTCCTGATCGCGGCCGGAGGGACGGTCGGACACGTCGCGCCGGCACTCGCCGTCGCGGAGGCGCTGCGGCGCCGCGACGGGCTGGTGACGTTCGCAGGGTCGCCGGATCGCGTCGAGGCGCGGCTCGTTCCTGAGCTCGGCTACGAGTTCGACGCGTTCGCCGTCTCCGGGCTCCCGCGGCGGCCGGGCCCCGGTCTCGTGCGTGCGGCAGGTCAGGCGCTCGCGGCGCCCCTCGCCTGTCTCCGCATTCTCCGCCGCCGCAGGCCGGACGCGGTGCTCGGCGCCGGCGGCTTCGTCGCGGGGCCGATGGTGCTCGCCGCGCGGCTGAGCCGGATCCCGTGCGCGCTCACCGAGGCGGACGCCCATCTCGGGCTCGCGAACCGACTCGCCGCGCCGCTCGCGGAACGGGTCTTCCTCGCGCTCCCCCTCGGTCTGCACGGGGAGAAGTACCGCGCGGTCGGACGGCCGATCCCGGCGGCTTCGCAGCCGGTCGAGCGAAGCGAGGCTCGCGGCCGGCTCGGGCTGGCAGTGGATGGGGACGTCGTTCTCGTCTTCGGGGGATCGCTCGGCGCGCGCCTCCTCAACGAGGTGGCGCTCGAAGCCTGGGCAGAGGACGGGCCCGCCGTGATCCACCTCTGCGGCGAGCGTGACTATCCGGAGTTGCGTGGGCGGGTCTCGCGTCCCGACTATCTACTCCGGCCTTTCATCGACGAGATCGGCGTGGCCTACGGCGCTGCGGACGTTGCGCT
Organism: Actinomycetota bacterium; assembly: GCA_005883365.1. GTDB lineage: Bacteria > Actinomycetota > Thermoleophilia > Gaiellales > Gaiellaceae > Palsa-739. The sequence continues at coordinate 4,710 of VAXA01000020.1, read as the reverse complement.
CGCGCGAGCCGGCGGCTCGGTCTGGGAGCTGGCGGCGGCCGGGCTGCCGGCGGTGCTCGTGCCCGGCGCCTTCGCGACCGGACAGCACCAGGAGAAGAACGCGCGCTGGTTTGCCGACGCCGGCGGTGCCGTGGTCGTGCCCGAGGCGGAGACGGCTCGCGCGCCGCAGGTGGTGGAGGAGTTGCTCGACGATGCCGACCGTGTCGCAGCGATGGCCGCGGCGATGCGGGCGGTCGCCAAACCCGACGCAGCGGAAGTGATCGCGGATGAGCTCGTCTCCCTCGCAGCCACTCGCCGGTAGGCGCATCTGGATCGCCGGAATCGGCGGCGCCGGGATGAGCGGGTACGCGCTCGTCGCGCGCGCGTGGGGAGCCGAGGTCGCCGGCTGGGACCGGGTCGAGACGCCGTACCTGCGTCACCTCGACGGCGTCGCCGTCGAGATCTCCGCGGAGCCGCCGCCGCCACCGCCCGGTTGGGACGTGTACGTCTCGACGGCTTTCGCCGGTCGCGTGGAAGGCCGTCCGCGGGCCGATCTCCTCGCAGAGCTCGTCGCGGAGCGGCAGGCGATCGTCGTCGCCGGCGCGCACGGGAAGACGACGACGAGCGCGATGATCGCCTTCTGCCTCGACCGGCTCGGCCTCGACCCGGCGTTTCTCATCGGCGGCGACGTGTCGCAGCTCGGCGGCAACGCGCGCGCCGGCTCCGGCTGGCTCGTCGTCGAAGGGGACGAGTCGGACCGTTCGGTCGCTGCCCTGCGACCCGAGATCGCCGTGCTCCTCAATGTCGATCTCGACCACCACACGACCTTCGGCTCGCGGGCTGAGGTCGCGTCGTTCTTCGAGGACTGGCTGCGCGGCGTGCCGCAGGTCGTGCGTGCCGAGGAGCTCGAGCCGGTGGAGCTCGACCTCGCCGTGCCGGGCGAGCACAACAGGCGCAACGCCGCGGCCGCGCTCGCGGCGCTCGAGCTCGTGGGCGTGCCGCGCGAGGAAGCCGAGGCCGCGATCGTCGAATTCCGCGGCGCCGGCCGCCGGCTCGAGCCAAAGGGCGAGGCGCGCGGTGTGATCGTCCTCGACAGCTATGCGCACCACCCGGCCGAGCTCGCGGCCGACCTCGCCGCACTTCGCGACGGCGGCCGGCTCGTGGCGCTCTTCCAGCCGCACCTCTACTCCCGAACGCTCAACCTCGCGCACGGCTTCGCGAAGGCGCTCGCGGCCGCGGATGCAGCTTGTATGACAGAGATATATCCCGCGCGGGAGGAGCCCGTGCCCGGGGTGAGCGGGCGGCTGATCGTCGACGAGCTCGCGCGCCTCCGGCCCGGCATGCGCATCGGCTGGGCGCCTGAGCTCGAGGACGCCGCGCGCCTGGTCGCCGGCTGGGCCCGGCCGGGGGACACCGTCCTGACGCTTGGCGCCGGCGACGTCGACCGCGCGGCGCCGCTGATCCTCGAGGCGCTCGCGTGAAGATCGAGGAGCGGGTCGAGCTCTCCGGCTTCACCACGCTCGGAACCGGCGGGCCGGCACGCGCGTTCGCGCGGCCGGAGTCGGAGCTAGAGGTGGAGGAGCTGCTTCGCTGGGCGCAGCAGCGGGCGCTCGAAGTCGCCGTCGTCGGCCTCGGCTCGAACCTGCTCGCCGCCGACCACGGCATCGACGCGCTCGTCCTCAAGCTCGGCGGTGAGCTTGCGGCGGTCGAGGTCGAGGACGACGTGTTGCGCGTGGGGGGTGGGGCTGCGAATGCCGTCGCCCTGCATCGCGCACGCGCCGCCGGGCTGGGGGGCTTCGAGTTCGCCTGCGCGATCCCGGGAACGATCGGCGGCGGCGTCTGGATGAACGGCGGCGCCTACGGCGGCGACTTCGCCGGTGTGCTGGAGCGGGCGCTCGTGGCGACGCCGGGTGGCAGCGGCTGGCTGACCCCGTCGGAGCTCGGGCTGAGCTACCGGCACTCGGAGCTCCGGCACGGACAGGTTGTGCTCCGGGCGGAGCTACGGCTGCGGCCGCGGCCTCCTGAGGAGATCAAGGCCGAGGTGCGGGAGCTGAACACGCGCCGGAAGGCGGCGCAGCCGACGAACCGGCGCACCTTCGGCAGCGTCTTCAAGAATCCCGACCATGAGCTGAGTGCCGGCCGGATGCTCGAGGCGTGCGGGCTCAAGGGCCACCGGATCGGCGGAGCCCAGATCTCGCCGAAGCACGCGAACTTCATCGAGAACACCGACGGCGCGACCACGGCCGACGCCCTGGCCCTGATGACCGAGGCCCGGCGCCGCGCTCACGAGCAGTTCGAGGTCCGGCTCGAGCACGAGGTCGAGTTTCTCGGCGAGCTCGCGCTGCCCGACCTGTAGGAGGGGCCGCTCCGGCGACGAACTTCGAACGGTGGCCGCAAAGGCTCGTTTCCCTCGGTCCGTGGCGCGCGCGGAGGCCGTGACGCTGCCGTGGCGGGTGAGCTGGCCGCGGCTGCAGCCGCGAGCCTGGCTCGTGCGGGCCGCGCCAACGCGGCGATCGCTCGCGGTCGGCCTCGGCATGCTCGCCTTCGCGCTCGGCGGGTACATGCTCGCGCGCGAGTCGTCGCTGTTCGCGATCAGCCGGATCGAGGTCCAAGGAGGCTCGCCTGAGATAGACCGCCAGGTGGATCACGCGCTCGCATCGCTGGTAGGGACGCCTCTTGTCGGGCTCGACGGCTCGGCGGTCCTGCGGAAGGTCGATGCGCTCCCGACCGTGGTGCGCGCGAGCTACGACCGCGCCTTTCCGCACACGCTGCGCCTCACGGTCTTGCCGGAGCGGGCGGCGGCCGTGCTGCGCCGAGGTCCCGACAGCTGGCTCGTCTCGCTCCGCGGCCGCGTGATCGAGCATCTCGGGTCGGGCGCCGAGCCGGGGTTGCCGCGGGTCTGGGTCTCGGCGCGCACGCCCGTCCGCACGGGTGCCGAGCTCAGCGGCGGCGGCGCCGCCGTGGCGGCCAGGGCGGTCGGCCTCGCCGGGCCGTTCGGCGCCCGCGTCGCGACGGCGTCGTTCACCGACGGCGCGCTCGTGTTCCATTTGCGCTCCGGCCTCGAGGTCCTGCTCGGCAGCGGCGGCGACATCAGGCTCAAGGTTGCGGTGGCGGAACGCACGCTTGCGGCGGTGCCGTCGGGCTCGACCTTCCTCGACGTCAGCGTGCCCGGTCGGCCGGTGTCCGGGACGGGCTCTCCAGCGATAGGCACAGCCAAAAGCTCTAGTGGAGGTTGAGGCTTAGAACCTCGACCTCCGGTTGACAACGAGCCTGCGTGCACATACCCTCCGGCGCGTTGTTGCTGAAAACTGCCCCAATCCTCTACTGAAGGCTCAGGTTCGGAGCGTATGAGCGCGAAGGACGCAGCCGGCAACTATCTCGCCGTGATCAAGGTCGTCGGAGTCGGCGGCGGAGGCACGAACGCCGTCAACCGCATGGTCGACGCCGGTCTGTCCGGCGTCGAGTTCATCGCGGTCAACACCGACGCCCAGGCGCTGATGGTCTGCGACGCCGACGTCAAGATCCACATCGGCTCGGCCGCCACCCGCGGACTCGGCGCCGGCGCGGATCCGGTCGTGGGTCTCGCGGCGGCGCAGGAGAGCCGCGACGAGCTGAAGGAGGCGCTGAAGGGGGCGGACATGATCTTCATCACCGCCGGCGAGGGCGGCGGGACGGGCACCGGCGGCGCCCCGGTCGTCGCGGAGCTCGGCCGCGAGCTCGGAGCGCTGACGGTCGGCGTGGTCACGAAGCCGTTCGGCTTCGAAGGGCGGAAGCGTGCACAGCAAGCGGAGCAGGGAATCGAAAGCCTGCGCGACCGCCTCGAGACGCTCATCGTGATCGAGAACGACCGGCTGCTCCAGGTGGTTGAGAAGCAGACGTCGGTCGTCGACGCGTTCCGTATGGCCGACGACGTGCTGCGCCAGGGCGTGCAGGGCATCACCGACCTGATCACCGTTCCCGGGCTCGTCAACCTCGACTTCGCCGACGTGCGGACGATCATGCGCGAAGCCGGCTCGGCGCTGATGGGGATCGGTGCGGCGAGTGGTGAGAACCGCGCTTCGGAAGCGGCCCGTGCGGCGGTCTCGTCGCCGCTCCTCGAGTCGTCGATCGAGGGGGCGACCGGCGTCCTGCTCAACATCACCGGCGGCCCCGACATCGGCCTCTTCGAGGTGAACGAGGCGGCCGAGGTCGTGACGAGCGCCGCCGACTCGAACGCGAACATCATCTTCGGCGCCGTGATCGACGAGGCCATGGGCGACGAGGTTCGTGTCACCGTCATCGCCACCGGCTTCGGCGCCCAGCGCCGCCGCCGTCGCGGGAGCGCCGAGGCGCCGGTCGCGGTTTCGTCCGGCACCCCGGAGCAGGGTGAGGACGGGCTCGACGTGCCGTCCTTCCTGCGCAACGAATAGCGCCTGTTTCGCGCATTTCGCCTTGGCAGGTTTCGGCCTGCCGAAACGGGGCACATCGTCGATGCCCTCAACAGGGTTGACCACATACGAGTCAACCCCACGACCCGGTCCGCCGCCCCGGTTCGTCCTCGGACGAGCCGGGGCGGCTCCGTTTTGGGGGAGCGCCTTGGACTGAGCCGGGGCGGCGCGGTCACGGTCTAGGATCGGCCCTGCCCATGCCCGAGACGCTCCTGCACACGCCGCTCCACGACCGGCACGTCGAGCTCGGGGCGCGGATGGTGCCGTTCGCCGGGTGGGAGATGCCCGTCCAGTACGCCGGCGT
>VAXA01000131.1 GCA_005883365.1 Actinomycetota bacterium | reverse complement strand
ATCGACGGCTGCGCGCGAAGGACCCCGTGCGCGTGGTGGTCGACGAGCGCGATGCCGTCGAGATCGAGCGCCATCGGCACTAATACTTGAGGAAGTGGCCGCGCTGCTCGAACTCCGGGTCCTGGAGCGAGTACGCACTCCACTCGGAGCGGCGCACCGCGAGGTAGGAATCGGTCAGCACCGGCCCCAGCGCCGTGGTCAGGACGGCGTCCGCCTCGAGCGCGTCGAGCGCCTCTTCCTGCGTCGCCGGTAGCCGGTGGATGCCGCGCGCCTCCCGCTCCGCATCAGGGATCGTCACAGGATCGACCTCTACCGGCTCCGGCGGTTCGAGGCCGTGCTCGAGCCCGTCCAGGCCGGCTGCGATCAGGCCGCCGACCGCCAGGTACGGGTTGCACGTCGCGTCCGCCGCCTTCAGCTCGGCGTTTGTCGACGCCTCCTCCATCCCGGCGAAGACCGACGGCACGCGCAGCGGCGCCTCACGGTTGTCGTGACCCCAGGCCGTGAAGGCGCCGGCCCAGTACTGCGGCACGATGCGGTGGTACGAGTTGAAGCTCGGCGCCGCGAGCCCGCAGAGGCCTGGAAGATGTGCGAGGACACCCGCGATGAAGCCTCGGCCCTCGCCGGAGAGCCGGTCGACCCGGGAGGCGTCGTGGAAGAGGTTCCTGCTGCCGTCCTTCGACCAGAGCGAGAAGTGGATGTGACCACCGTTGCCGGCTGCCTCCGGCCACGGCTTCGGGGCGAGCGAGGCGACGTAGCCCATCTGTGCGGCGACGCCGCGGATCGTCTCGCGCACGAGGATCTGCTCGTCGGCCGCGCGCAGCGCCGGCGCGTGGCCGGTCGAGATCTCCTGCTGGCCGTGGCCGAGCTCGGCGTAGTACTGCTCCAGCTCGATCTCCTGCCGCTCGAGCGCGTCGGCGAGCGCCTCGACGTACTCCTGCGAGGCGGTCATCCCGATCGTCGAGAAGCAGAGGCTCTCGTCCACCGGCCGGAAGCCGCCGGACTCGTCCTGCACCGAGAGCGTGAACTCGTTCTCGAAGGAGGCCTCGAGCACCACATCGCGCTCCGCGAGCCGCGCCGCCTGCCGCTTCAGGAAGGAACGCTGGCATACGCGCGCTGGCTCGCCGTCGAGGCCCAGGTGGTCGACGAGGACGGCGCCGGCCGCCGGCGCGTACGGGAGAACGCGAAACGTGTCCGGATCGGGAACGAGCCGCACTTCGCCGACCGGCCCCATCCCCTCGACCGGCTGCAGCTGGTCGAGCGAGTTCATCGCCTGCATCGCCACGGTCAGGCCGATGCCGGCGCGGAGTCTCCCCTCGAGCCCGTGCCGCGACGACGCCTTTGCCCGCACGGTGCCGTCGTTGCCGCACCAGAGGAAGCGGACGAGGCGGAGACCCGCCTCGTCCGCTTTCTGCAGAACGTCCTCGATCGGCACTAGGCCGTCGGCGCTGTCTGCGGAGGCATCTGCTCGCGCCGCCGCAGGACCTCGCTGATGCCGTAGATCACGAGGGCCGCCGCCACGGAGATGCCACACAGCACGGCGAGCCAGATCCGCCAGTGCTGGATCGTGAACAGCCCCGTCCACGGCGAGCGGAACACCGTGTACGCCCCGAACGCCGAGGCGAGCATCCCGATCACGCCGCACGCGTAGAGCACATACGGGTGGGCGGCCCGCACCTCGTCGAACCTCGCCGGGAAGGCCCGCTTGACGAGGAAGATGTCCGCGAAGAGCAGCACCATCGAGACGCACCAGATGACGGTGACCGCGGCCTGGAACAGCCAGTAGGCCTTCTGGTTGTTGTCGCTCGCGACCCACGGGTTGAAGATCGCGACGACGAACAGCGACGAGAGGACCGTCTGCGTGACGATCGCATAGACCGGCACCTTCGTCCGCGGATTCACCGTGCCGAGCTTTGACGGCATCCGCTGCTCGAGCCCGGATACGAAGAGCAGGCGGGAGAACGAGTAGTTGTAGACGATCGTGTTGGAGACGAAGAACCAGATCAGGATCAGCGCGATCACGACGGCGAACGCGTGCGAGCCCGAGAAGCCCTTCTGGACCGCGACGAGGATATCCGTCGTGTTGCCGACGCTCTTCGCCGCGGGCAGCGCGAGCATCGTCCCGAGCGTCGCCCAGAGGTACGCGAACATGACGACGATCGAGCCCCAGAAGAGGTACTTCTTGATCGCCCGCATGTGCACGATCTCGACGCCCATGTTGAGAGGCACCTCGATCCCGAGCAGGGCGAGGATCACGAAGCCGAACCACGTCCACTGGCCGGAGTGGATGCTCCAATTCGACGCCGTCCCCCAGCCGCCGGTCGCCGAGTGGCCGTCGCCGATCAGCCAGAGGATGCCGGCCAAGCCGATCACGAAGATCGCGGCGCCGTAGAACACCACCGCCCAGTTCGCGTACGACTGCGTCATCCGCAGGCGCAGCATCGACATCGCCGCCGAGAACCACAGCACAGCGAGGATGACGAGCCCCTGCTCCCAGGCCTTCGACAGTCCACCCGTGTCGACGAATTGCCAGATCGTGACGACGGCATCCCCTGTCGCGACCATGACGAGGATGCCCGGCCACCAGGCGCAGAAGCCGGCGAAGAAACCCCAGAACGGGCCGAGCGCCTTCTGCGTCCAGACGTAGAGCGACCCCTCCTGCGGAAACATCTGGCCGAGTTGGGCCGTGACGAGCGCGCCCGGGATGAGGAAGAGCAGGAAACCGAGGATCCAGTATGTGTACGCCGCCTGGTGTGCTTGCTGGATCGCCGACGCATTGACGATGAAGAGGACGATCGCGACGAAGATGATCGTCATGTCGAACGAGTTGAGGACCCGCGGCAGCATGCCCGGAGCCAGGCGCTCCGAGGCCATCCGCTCATCCGCCTGCTGAGCCATCCGAACCCCCTGGTTGTGTGACGAGCGTGACGATACGACTACAGGCCGGGCTCGCGCAAGATCATCGCCAGCAGCTCCGCCCGCACGGCGAGCGACGCGATGAGCACGTGCTCATCGTCTGCGTGCGCGCCACCGCCCTCCGGCCCTAGGCCGTCGAGGACGGGTACGAGTTGGCCGACGAGGTTCCCGTCCGAGCCGCCGGCCACCGAGCGCTCCTCGAGCTCGAGGCCCAGTTGGCGACCATGCTCGCGCGCAGCGGCGAAGAGCCGGGCGGCGCCCTGAGACCGCTCGAGCGGCGGCCGCGTCCACCCGCCCGCGAGCTCGATCTGCGCACCCTCGAGGACCGGGCGAAGCTCGCCCAGGGCTGCGTCGATCCGCTCGCGGTCGGCGAGCGTCGGAACCCGGACGTCGAAGACGGCCTCTGCTCCGGCGGCCACGACGTTCTCGCGCGTGCCGCCGGAGACGAGGCCGACGTTGACGGAGACGCCGTGACCGGCGAGGCGCTGCAGGCGCAGGACCTGGTGCGTGACCTCCTCGATCGCGCTCACCCCCTCCGCGGGAGTCGCCGCGTGGGCCGCCCGGCCGCGAACGGTGAGGGTGAAGCGACCGATCCCCTTCCGCGCGGTCTTGAGGTGCCCGCCCTCGGCGGGACCTTCGAGGACGAAGGCGGCGACCGCACCGGCGGCCGCCTCGGCGAGCAGCGAGCGGGACTCAGGGCTTCCGATCTCCTCGTCGGCGTTGACGACGACGCGAATCGCATGGCGCGTCTCGGTCCGGCGCAACGCTTCGAGGAGGACCACGAGGCCGCCCTTCATGTCGTGCGTACCGGGACCGTAGGCGCGGTCGCCGTCGAGGCGAAAGGGCATCCGTGCAAGCGTTCCGCGCGGCCACACCGTGTCGACGTGGCCGAGCAGGAGCAGCGGCGGCTCGTCCCCTTCGATCGTCGCGTAGAGATGGTCGCCGCGCCGCTCGACACCCGCGCAGACCGCGCGCAGCTCCTGCTCCAGCCGCGCCTGGATCTCACCGGTATCGCCCGTCGGCGACTCGATCTCGACAAGCTCGCGGAGCAGTTCGACCAGGTTCACATCTGCGCTTGCTCGAACAGCGTCTCCCAGCGCTCGAGGAGCGCCGTGAGGGCGTCGCGGCTTCGCTTGTGGGCGGCGAGGGCGTCGACGTCGGTCCAGTCCTCCGCGAGCTTCGTCTCGAGCTCCGCCACCTCCGCCTCGCGCACGGCGATCTCCCCTTCGAGCCGCTCGAGCTCGGACCGGCGCGGCGGCTTCGACTTCGGAGCAGCGACCGGTTTCCGTGCCGGCTTCGCGGGACGCTCCGCCGGCGGCTCGGGCTTGGCGCGAGCCTCCCGCGCCTCGCGCGCCCGCAGCAGCTCGGCCCAGCCGCCGTCGTAGGCGCGCAGCTCACCGTCCTCGATCGCGAGCGTCCGCTCGGCGATCGCGTCGAGCAGCGCGCGGTCGTGCGAGACGAGCAGCACCGTCCCGGGGAATGCGTCGAGCGCGGCCTCGAGCGCCTCGCGGCTCTCGAGGTCGAGGTGGTTCGTCGGCTCGTCGAGGACGAGGAAGTTCGCGCCGGATGCGACCGTCACCGCGAGAGCGAGCCGCCGCCGCTCGCCGCCCGAGAGCACGGCGACCTGCTTCTCGTGCGCATCCCACCCGGAGAAGAGGAAGCGCCCGAGCAGCGACTGGGCGTCCGGCCGAGCGAGGCCGGTCATCGCCTGCACGCATTGGAGGACGGAGCCACGCGTGTCGAGCTCCATCTCCTGCTGCGAGAAGTAGCCGATCTGCACGCCGTGCCCGATACGGACACCTTCGCCCCGCACCAGCCGCTCGAGCAAGGTCGTCTTGCCGGAGCCGTTCGGGCCGACGAGCGCGACGTGCTCGCCCCGCTCGACCGCGAAGGTCGCGTCGCGCAGCAGGACACGGCCGCCGATCGCGACCTCGAGCCCTTCCGCCTCCACGACCGTGCGGCCGCTGCGCGCCGGCTTAAGGAACTCGAAGCCCAGGCCGCGCGTGCGGCGCGAGAGGAGGGCCACCTCGCCGGCCGCGGCAGCGCGCTCCCGCTCCAGCCGGCCGATCTGGGTCAGCTTCGCCTGCGCCTGCTTCGCCTTGTCCTTCTTGGCCCGGAACCGCTCGACGAACCGCTCGAGCCGGGCGATGTCGGCTTGGACGCGCGCGACCTCCTTCTGCGCGTGCAGCATCCGCGCCGCCTTCTCGCGCCGCCACGCGTGCCATTGGCCGGGGAAGAACGTCGCACGCCCGGCCTCGAGCTCGAGCGTCGCCGTCGTGACCGCCTCGAGGAACCAGCGGTCGTGGGCGACGAGAATCAGGGCCGCGTCGAGCGAGGCGAGCTCGCGCTCGAGCCATTCGAGGTTCGCGACGTCGAGGTGGTTCGTGGGCTCGTCGAGGAGGAGCAGGTCGGGATCGCCGCCGAGCGCGCGGGCCAGCGAGGCGCGCGTCAGCTCGCCGCCCGAGAACGTCCGCAGCGGGCGGTCGAGATCCTCGTCCGCGAAGCCCAGGCCGCGCACGACCGAGGTGGCGCGGTCGCGCCACGCGTAGCCGCCGGCGTGCTCGAGCCGCGCCTGTGCCTCGGCGTACCGGTTCAGCGTCGCCTGCGCGTGGTCGCCCTCCGCCATCGCCTGCTCGAGGCGCCGCAGCTCGTCCTCGAGCGCGACGAGATCTCGCGCGCCGGCGAGCACGTATTCGCGCAGCGAGAGCTCCTGCTCGAGTGGCGGGCGCTGGTCGTGCAGCGCGACCCGCGTCCCCTTCGCGAACGCGAGCTCGCCACCGTGCTTCTCGGTCTCGCCGGCGAGGATCCGAAGCAGCGTCGTCTTGCCGGCGCCATTTGGCCCGGAGAGCGCGACGCGGTCGCGCCGCTCGACGGAGAACGAGACGCCGTCGAACAGGACCGAGCCCGCGAGCTCCTTCCGCAGGTTGGAGGCGATCACGACTGCCATGGCGGAGCCACTGTAGATTCGGCGCGTGGCGGTGGCTACGGAGTGGCACGTCCGCGGCACGTACTTCGAGTCGTGCAACTGCGATCCGATCTGCCCGTGCCGTCGCATCGACGGCGTCGCGGGTGGCCGCTCGACCCACGGCATCTGCGTCGGCGTCCTCTCCTGGTTGATCGAGAAAGGAGACGCCGCGGGGACGGATCTGGCAGGCCTGTCGGTCGCGCTGGCAATCCACTACGACGACGACGAGCCAGGTTCGCCGTGGACGTGGATCCTCTACCTCGACGAGCATGCGAACGAGGAGCAGCAGGCGGCGCTGGAGGCGATCTTCACCGGCCGGCTCGGAGGCGACGCGCTCACGCACTTTCCATGGGCGTGGAAGGCGAGCAAGCTGCTCGGAGTGCGCCGGGTCGCGATCGAGCTCGACCACGCCCGCCGCCGCCAGTGGCTCCGCATCCGCGACCATGTGACGGTCCGCATCCGCGACCGTTATTCCGGCCAGGAAGCCGTCACCTGCGTCATCCCCGGTCATGACCGGAACGGCGAGGAGCTCGTCGCCGAGGAGCTCCGAGTGGACGACGCACCGCTCGCCTTCGACTACAGCGGCTCCTGTGGCTACGCCGCGAGCTTTGACTACTCCGGCTGATGAGCGCAGTCAGGAACGAACGCAGCCTCGTCGCGCTGCTCCTGGTATTGGCGGGGCTCGCGTGGTGGTCGTCTTTGGACCGGATGCAGGGGATGGACGCCGGGCCGTGGACGGGGCTCGGCACGCTCGGCTGGTTCCTCGGCCTCTGGGTCGTGATGATGGCGGCGATGATGCTGCCGTCCGCGATTCCGGCGGTGGCGCTCTATGGAGGGCTCGCAAGGGACCGGACGCCGCTGCCGGCCTTGCTGTTCGTCGGCGGCTATCTCGCGGTCTGGGCGGCCGCCGGGCTCGTCGCCTTCGGTCTCGCTGCCGTGGCAGACCGTTTCGCCGGGGGCGTCCTCGCCTGGGACCGAGCCGGCCGCTGGGCGGCCGGAACGACGCTTCTGGTCGCGGCCGCCTACCAGCTCACGCCGCTCAAGGACGCGTGCCTCGCCAGGTGCCGATCCCCGCTCGCCTTGCTCCTGGGCTCCTGGCGTCCCGGCCTCTTCGGCGGCTTCCGGCTCGGGCTCTCGAGCGGTGCCTGGTGCGCCGGCTGCTGCTGGGCGCTGATGGCCTCGCTGTTCGCGCTAGGCGTCATGAGCGTCGCGTGGACTACGCTCGTCGCGGGCCTCGTCGCGCTCGAGAAGATCCTGCCGTGGCGGCACATCGCCACGGCGACGACGACGGCACTCCTCGTCGTGCTCGGGCTGCTGCTCCTCGCTGCGCCCGGCCTCGTTCCGGCACTCACGCTCCCCGGCTAGATTCGCAGCGTGGCGACGGCCAGGAGCGAGGAGCTGCGGGCGCTCGCGCAGCGCGTCGCCGACGCCTTCCCGCCCGAGGTAACCGACGTCGTCCTCACCGGCAGCGTCTCACGCGGCGTGGCCGACGAGGTCTCGGACGTCGAGATGCTCGTCGTCACGGAGTCCGGGCTCGAACTCGACGACGCGAACGCAATGGCGCGCGGCTCCGGCCTCGAGCGCCTCGACACGTGGGGAGCGCAGGGCCTGCCCGCCAAACGCGTGTCGGGGTATGTGGAGGGCGAGCCGTTCGAGCTGATCTTCTGGCCGCGCGCCTTCGCCGAGGAGGAGTTCGAGGCGCTGATGGGCGGCAAGCTCTCGTCTTCGCCCGACGCGTTGGCGCATGGCGTCTCCCTCCGCACCTCGGGGCTGCTCGCCGCTTGGCAGACACGGCTCCGCGACTACCCGGACGAGCTCGCAGCGGCCCGGATCGAGGAGGCGGCGCTGCCCTGGGGCGGCTTCACCCCGGCGGGGCTGCTGACGGTCATTCGTCCGGACGAGCGGCTGTCGCTCCTCGAGTGGATGTTCGACGGGGCATTGCGCGTGCTGCGGATCGTCTACGCGATCAACCGCGTCTGGGAGCCGACGACGAAGCGGCTCGCGACGCGCGTCGAGCCCCTCGCCGTGAAGCCGGATCGTCTCGCTGAGCGGATTACCGAAGCCCTGACCGAGCCCGACGCGCGGCGCGCGCTGGCGATCATGACCGAGCTCCAGCTCGACGCGGTCCGCCTCGCGCCGAGCGGCCCGAACGTCGACCGCGCGCGGGCCTGGCTCGCCGAGGGGCTCGGGTTGCTGCGGAAGTGAGCGTGCTCGCACTGGACGTTGGCTCGTCCTCGGTGCGGGCCCAGCGCTTCGACAAGCGCGGCGAGCCGGCCGGCGAGGTGCGGCAGGAGGAGTACGAGGCCGACGATCCCAACGAGGTCGCGGCCGCCGTCCACCGGGTGCTCTCGGACGAAGAGCCGGACGCAACCTCGTGCTTCGCGCACAGCCTCGTCGCCGTCGACGAGGACTGGAACGCGCTCACGCCGATCCTCGGCTGGCGCGACACGCGCAGCGCCGGCGCAGCGGAGTGGCTCGCGCGGCGGCTCGACGCCGACGCCGTCCATGCGCGCACCGGCGCCTTCCTGCACCCCTCGTTCTGGCCGGCGAAGCTCGCCTGGCTCGCCCAGACGGAACCCGAGATCTTCCGCACCGCCGCGAGGTTCGTCTCCTTCGCCGACTGCATCCGCGGCGAGCCTCGGACGAGCCTCGGGATGGCATCGACGAGCGGGTTGCTCGACCTCACCACACTCGCCTGGGACGAGGAGCTGCTCGCAACACTCGGCGTCGACCGCGACCGGCTCCCCGAGATCGACGACGTACAGCTCTGGCCTGACGCCGCCTGCTCGAACGCCGGCGCGGGCTGCACGACGCGCGACCGCGCCGCGCTCATGGTTGGTACGTCCGGCGCGCTCCGGGTCCTCTACGAGAGCGAGCAGCCGCAGCCGAGGCCGGGGCTCTTCCTCTATCTCGCCGACGAGCACCGCGTCGTCGAGGGCGGAGCGCTGTCCGATGGCGGCAACCTCTACGACTGGCTCGAGCGGACGCTCGCCGACGCGCCGGGATCGCTCGCGGAACGCGATCCCCGCGACCACGGCCTCGTCTTTCTCCCCTTCCTCGGCGGCGAGCGCTCGACGGGCTGGAACCCGAACGCGCGCGGCACGATCCACGGGCTCACCTTCGAGACGACGCCGCTCGACCTGCGCCAAGCCGCCTACGAGGGGGTCGCCTTTCGCTTCGCGGCGATCGCCGATCTGTTGCCGGAGCTGCAGGAGGTTGTCGCCACCGGCGGCGGGCTCCTCCACGACCGAGACTGGGTCCAGATCATGGCCGACGCGCTCGCGCGACCGATCGCAGTCTCAGGCGTGCCGGAGGCGTCGCTGCGCGGCGCCGCGGTCCTCGCGCTCGAGCGGCGCGGGCAGGAGGTCGGGAAGGCGCCGATCGCAGGGGTCGTCGAGCCGCGCGCCGATCGGGCCGAGGCCTACCGCGCCGCGCGCGAGGCGCAGCAGAAGCTCTACGAAGCGCTGACCTGATCCCGCACGAGAGTGCGTGCGGCGGCCGCGATGCCGTCGGCGTCGATGCCGGCCTCGGCGAGCAGCTCCGCGGGCTTGCCCGAGTGCGGCATCCCGTGTACGGCGAGCCGGACGACGGGCGGGCGCTCGTCGGAATCCGACAGCGCCGACAGCACCGCCTCGCCGAGCCCGCCCTCCGGCCAGTGGTCCTCGACGGTGACGATCGGGCACGTGAGCGAGCGCAGCGTCTCCGCGTCGAGCGGCTTGATCGAGTAGAGGTCGATGACGCGCGCCTCGATCCCTTCCTGCGCGAGCGTGTCTGCGGCCTTCAGCGCCTCGTGCACCGTGATCCCCGCGCCGACGATCGCAACGTCCTCGCCTTGCCTGAGCGTGCGCGAGCCGCCGATCTCGAAGGCCTCGTCCGGCTCGTAGACGACCGGAGTGGCGGGGCGCAGCGTCCGCAGGTAGACGATCCCGTCGGTGTCGGCCATCCGCTCCACGAGCTTCGCGGTCTGGTTCGCGTCACACGGATGCAGCACGGTCGAGCCGTGCACGGCGCGCAGCATCGACACGCCCGCGTGCGAGCCGCAGAGGCAGTAGTTCGCGCGGCTGATCGCGGACATGCGAATGAAGTCGTAGGCGCGCGAGAGGAAGGCAGCGAAGGTCGAGGCGAACGGACGCCAGCCGAGCACCTGCATCCCGACCGCGGTGGCGACCATCTGCTGCTCGGCGATGTACATCTCGAAGTAGCGCTCGGGGATCTCGTCGCGGAATTCGTCGGCAAACGTCGAGTTGGAGACCTCGCCATCGAGCGCGACGATGTCGCCGCGGGCCTTGCCGAGCGCCGCGAGCGCGTCGCCGTACGCCTTCCGGGTCGCCACCTCCGTCCCGAGCTCGTAGCGCGGCAGCTCGAGCGTGCCGGCGGGGAACTCGTGGCGGACGCCGCCCGTATCGGGCTTCGCCACGTCGACCTCGAGGTGGCGGACGCCGCCCAGCGCGGCGATCACCTCGTCGGAGTTGTCGAGCGCCTTGCCGTGGAAGCCGTTCTTGTCCTCGACCTCGGGGTCGCCCTTGCCCTTGATCGTCTTCGCGACGATCACGACGGGCTGGCCGGCGACGCCGATCGCCTCCGCGTAGGCGCGGTCGATCGCCTCGACGTCGTGGCCGTCGATCTCGATCGTGTGGCAGCCGAAGGCCCGCGCGCGGTTGGCGTAGGAGTCGAGATCCCAGCCGTGCATCGTCTCGCCGCGCTGGCCGAGCCGGTTCACGTCGAGGATCGCCACGAGGTTGTCGAGGTCGTAGAACGCGGCGTGCTCGAGCGCCTCCCACTGCGAGCCCTCGGCGATCTCGCTGTCGCCGCACAGCGTCCACACGCGGAACGGCAGCCGGTCGAGTCGCTTGCCCGCGAGCGCCATGCCGACCGCATAGGGGAGCCCCTGCCCGAGCGAACCGGTCGCGACGTCGACCCAGGGAATCCGCGGAGTCGGATGGCCCTCGAAGATCGAGTCGAACTGCCGGTACGTCAGGAGCTCGTCCTCGGAGATCGCGCCGGCGGCGCGGAAGATCGCGTAGAGCAGCGTCGAGGCGTGGCCCTTCGAGAAGACGAGCCGATCGTTGTGCGGGTCGTGCGGGTTCTCGAAGTCGTAGTGCAGGTACTTCGCGAGGAGCACGGCCATCAGGTCGGCGGCCGACATGCCCGACGTCGGGTGGCCGGAGCCCGCCTTCGCGGCGGGCCGGATCGCGTCGACCCGGAGCTGCTGCCCCAGCTCGCGCCAGAGCTCGGCGTCGTTCATGACCCGATTCTATGGCCCGAGCGGGTACGGTCCGCCGCGTGAACGTCGCCGTCGCCTTCGACCACCGCGGCGTCCATCTCCGGGACACGATCCTCGACACGCTGCGCGAGGACGGCCACGAGATCGTCGACCTCGGCACCGACACCGACGCGGTCAGGATCGACTACACCGACAAGGCGATCGAGATCGGCGCCGCGCTGAAGGACGGCCAGGCGGAACGCGGCGTTCTCGTCTGCGGCTCCGGCGTGGGCGCCGGGGTCGCCGCGTGCAAGATCGTCGGCATCCGGGCGGCGATCTGTCACGACGTCTACTCCGCGCACCAGGGCGTCGAGCACGACGACATCAACGTCCTCTGCCTCGGCTCGGAGGTCATCGGGCCGAGCCTCGCCGCGGATCTCGTGCAGACGTTTCTCGCGGCCCGGTTCGACGGAGAAGAGCGTCACGCCGCCAGACTGGAGAAGATCCGACGCATGGAAGAAGGGATGCGGAATGCCTGAATCGAGACTCCACAAGCTCAGCGCGCGCGGGCAGTCGGTCTGGATCGACTACCTCTCGCGCGACCTCGTCCAGAGCGGCGAGCTGAAGCGGCTGATGGACGAGGACGCCGTCGTAGGCGTGACCTCGAACCCGACGATCTTCCAGAAGGCGATCTCGCAGGGCAACGCCTACGACGCGCAGCTGAAGGAGCTGCTCGAGCAGGACGACGACGCGAAGGAGATCTTCCTCCAGCTCGCCGTCCGCGACGTCCAGGCGGCGCTCGACGTGCTCGCGCCCGTGCACGACGCGAACCCCGAGGACGGCTACGTCTCGATCGAGGTCGACCCGACCCTCGCCTACGAAACGAAGGCGACGTACGAGGAGGCGATCCGCTTCCACGAGTGGATCGACCGGCCGAACCTCTACGTGAAGATCCCGGGAACGGAGCCGGGGCTGCAGGCGATCGAGGACTGCATCGCGATCGGCCGCAGCATCAACGTCACCCTCGTCTTCTCACTGCCGCGCTACCGCGAGGTCGTGGAGGCGTACCTGCGCGGGCTCGAGCGGCTCGTCGAGGGCGGCGGCGACCCGGCGAAGGTTCGGTCGGTAGCGAGCTTCTTCGTCTCGCGCGTCGACACCGAGACCGACAAGCGGCTCGACGCGATCGGGACGGAGGAGGCGCTCGCGCTGCGCGGCAAGCTCGCAATCGCGAACGCGAGGCTCGCGTACGAGCACTACCTGCAGGCGTTCTCGGGCGCGCGGTGGGAGGCGCTCGCGGCGAAGGGCGCCTTCACGCAGCGCTGCCTGTGGGCCTCCACGTCCACGAAGAACCCGGCGTACCGCGACGTGCTCTACGTCGAGGAGCTGATCGGGCCGCACACGGTGGACACGATGCCGGAGGAGACGATCAAGGACTTCCAGGACCACGGCGAGGTACGCGGCGACACCGTGCTCGAGGGAGTGGACGAGGCGCACGAGCTGCTCGACCGGCTCGCAGCGGTCGGGATCGACTACGACGACGTCGTCCTGACACTCGAGCAGGAGGGCGTGCAGAAGTTCTCCGACTCGTTCAAAGAGCTGCTCGACGGCGTGATGGCGAAGCGTGGAGCTCTCGTGGCTTCGTGAACCGCGAGCGCTTGATCGAGGGCATCTGGGAGCGGGACCCGGCGGTATGGACCGGGAGCGACGAAGCCCGCTGGCTCGGCTGGCTCGACGAGCCGCTGCACATCCAGGAGCAGCTCGGTGAGATTGTTCGCTTCGCCGAGACCCTCCGAGAGGAGGTCGACGACGTCGTCCTCTGCGGGATGGGAGGCTCGTCGCTCGCCCCGGAGGTGCTGCGGCGCACCTTCGACGTCGACTGGTTTCACGTCCTCGACACGACCCACCCGCGGGCGATCCGCGCGCTCGAGGAGAAGCTCGACCTCGAGCGGACGCTCTTCGTCTCCTCCTCCAAGTCGGGGACGACGCTCGAGACCCGCTCCCACACCGACTACTTCTGGGAGAAGACCCGCAAGCGCGGCGACCGCTTCGCCGCGATCACCGACCCGGGCTCCGAGCTCGAGCACCTCGCCCGCGAGCGCGGCTTCCGTGCCGTCTTCGCCGGCGAGCCGTCGATCGGCGGCCGCTACTCGGCCCTCTCGCTGTTCGGGATCGTGCCCGCGGTGCTGATGGGCGCCGATGCGTCGCGCCTGCTCGAACGCGCCCAGGAGATGCGCGAGACGTGCCGCTCGGGCGAGGGCAATCCCGGCTACGAGCTCGGCAGCCGCTTCGGCGAGGGCTGGCGCGACGGGCGCGACAAGATCTGCATCGCCGAGACCCCCGGTGGCTTCGGGCTCTGGGTCGAGCAGCTGATCGCCGAGTCGACCGGCAAGCAGGGCAAGGGGCTCGTCCCCGCGCCGGGCGAATGGCCCGACGGCGCACACCGGCAGGCGGCAGAGCCGGACCTGCCGGATCCGTACGCGCTCGGCGCCGAGTTCTTCCGCTGGGAGTTCGCGATCGCAGTGGCCGGGGCGTATCTCGAGATCAACCCCTTCGACCAGCCCGACGTCCAGGCGGCGAAGGACAAGACGAACGAGGTGCTCGCGACGGGGAAGGAGCCGGAGCTCGAGCCGGAGGGCTCGGTCGACGAGCTGCTCGCGCAGGCGAAGGACGGCGACTACTTCTGCATCCAGGCGTTCGTCGAGCCCGGAGGGGACGCGGCGGCGAAGCTCGATCCGTTGATCGCGGACATACGCAGGCGAAGCGGCCTGGTCGTCACCCACGGCTACGGGCCGCGGTACATGCACTCGACGGGCCAGCTGCACAAGGGCGGCCCGAACACCGGACTCTTCCTCCAGGTCGTCGACGACCAGGGCGACGAGCTGCCGATTCCCGGGAAGCCGTTCGGCTTCCGGCGGCTCATCCGGGCGCAGGCTGCGGGAGATTTCGAGACCCTGAGGGAGCGCGGCCGGCGCGTCGCGCGCGTGCGAATGGAGGACGTCTAGCCATGCAACTGGGGATGGTGGGCCTCGGCCGGATGGGCGCGAACATGACGGAGCGGCTGCGCGCGGCCGGTCACGCCCTGAAGACGTTCGACCCGAACGTGGAAGGGACGGCGTCGTCGCTCGAGGAGCTCGTGCAGCAGCTCGACGCGCCGCGATCGGTCTGGCTGATGGTCCCGGCGGGGATCGTCGATTCGGTCCTGAGCGAGCTCGCGCCGCACCTCGAGAAGGGCGACACGATCATCGACGGCGGCAACTCGTACTACGTCGACGACCTCCGCCGCGCGCGCGAGCTGCGCGAGCGGGGCATCCACTACGTGGACGTCGGCGTCAGCGGCGGCGTCTGGGGACGCGCACGCGGCTACTGCATGATGGTCGGCGGCGACGACGAGGCCGTCGGCCGCCTCGTGCCGGTGCTGGAGGCGCTCGCTCCCGGAGTCGACGCCGCCGTGCGTACCCCCGGCCGCGACGGGGATGCGTCTCCGGAGGAGCAGGGCTGGCTGCACTGCGGCCCCGAGGGCGCCGGGCACTTCGTGAAGATGGTCCACAACGGCATCGAGTACGGCCTGATGCAGGCGTACGCGGAGGGCCTGAACGTCCTCAAGCACGCGAACATCGGCCTGCATGCGCAGGAGACGGACGCCGAGACGACGCCCTTGCGCGACCCCGATCTCTACAAGTACGAGCTCGACGTCGCCGCGATCACCGAGGTCTGGCGCCGCGGCTCCGTCATCGCGTCGTGGCTGCTCGACCTCACGGCGCAGGCGCTGCACGAGACGCCGAATCTCGACGAGTATGCGGGCCGGGTGAGCGACTCCGGCGAGGGCCGCTGGACGGTGCAGGCCGCGGTCGAGGAGGGCGTGCCCGCGCCGGTGCTCGCCGCCTCGCTGTTCGACCGCTTCGCCTCGCGCGGCGAGGCCGACTGGGGCAACCGCGTCCTTTCCGCGATGCGCAAGGGCTTCGGCGGCCACCTCGAGAAGAGCCCAGAACAATGAGCAGGGAGCAGTGACCGCAACGGCGCCGCGACAGCAGGAGAACCCGCTCGCGGAGGGGCTCGCGCTG
Organism: Actinomycetota bacterium; assembly: GCA_005883365.1. Lineage (GTDB taxonomy): Bacteria > Actinomycetota > Thermoleophilia > Gaiellales > Gaiellaceae > Palsa-739. The sequence continues at coordinate 3,137 of VAXA01000131.1, read as the reverse complement.
CGGCGCACGCCCGACCCGTGCGCCCTCATCATCTTCGGCGCCTCCGGCGACCTGACGCACAAGAAGATCATGCCGGCGCTCTACGCGCTCGCCGTCCGCCGCCTGCTCCCGCCGCGCTTCGCGATCGCCGGCGTCGCACGCACCGAGGGCGACGACGACTCCTTCCGGCAGGACATGGAAACGGCCGTGAAGCAGCACGCGCGCGACCCGTTTCGGCAGGACGCCTGGGACGAGCTCGCCGCGCAGCTCCACTACGTCGCGTCCGACTTCGCGGACTCGGGCGGCGAGGACAAAGTGCACGACCTGCTCGGCCGGCTCGACGAGGAGCAGCAGCTCGGGGGCAACCGCGTCTTCTACCTCGCGGTCCCGCCGCCGGCCTTCCCGACGATCGTCGAGGCGCTCGGCAAGCGGAGGGACGACCGCGGCTGGACACGGCTGGTCGTCGAGAAGCCGTTCGGTCACGACCTCGAATCGGCGAAGCAGCTGACGGCGACGCTGCTCGAGTACTTCCGCGAGGAGGAGATCTTCCGGATCGACCACTACCTCGGCAAGGAGACGGTCCAGAACATGCTGGCCCTCCGCTTCGCGAACGGGATCTTCGAGCCGATCTGGAACCGCCAGTTCGTCGACCACGTCCAGATCACGGTGGCCGAGTCGATCGGAATCGAGGCCCGCGCCGGCTACTACGAGCACGCAGGCGCCATCCGCGACATCTTCCAGAACCACCTCCTCCAGCTCCTCGCGCTCACCGCGATGGAGCCTCCGATCGATTTCACCTCCGACTCCGTGCACAACGAGAAGGTCAAGGTGCTGCGCGCGCTGCACACGCCGGGCCCGAAGTCGGTCGTGCGCGGCCAGTACGGCCGCGGCTTCATCGAGGGCGAGGACGTCGTCGCGCGGCGAAGCTCTACGTCGACAACTGGCGCTGGGCGGACACGCCCTTCTACGTGCGCATGGGCAAGCGGCTCGCGCGGCACGAGACGACGATCGCGATCGAATTCAAGGCCGCTCCGCATCCGCCGTTCGAGGAGAGCGCCGCGGAGGGGCTGCGCCCGAACGTGCTCGTCGTCCACGTGCAGCCGGACGAGGGCGTCTCGCTCGCGATCGGCGCGAAGGTGCCGGGACAGGGGATGACCATCCGCACCGTGCACATGGACTTCCTCTACGGCGGCGCGTTCCGCACCGGGATGCCGGAGGCGTACGAGCGCCTCATCCTCGACACGATGCTCGGCGACTCGACCCTCTTCACGCGGGCGGACGAGGTCGAGGAGCAGTGGCTGCTCGTCGACTCGATCGTCGCCGCCTGGCAGCGTGACCGCCCCTCGTTCCCGAACTATCCCGCAGGCTCGTGGGGCCCGCCGAGCGCCGAGGACCTCCTACACCGGGACGGCCGGTCGTGGCGGCGACACTGAACGAGCTGAGCTGGTTCGGCGAGGACGTCTGCCTCGCCGACGTGGACACGGCGCTCGCGCGGTTGCGGGCGCAGGCAGCCGCCGAGGCTCCGAGCATGCGGACGTCGGTCATGACGCACCTCGCATGGGTGCCGTACGGGTCGCATCGACGCTCGGGCCGAGGTCGAGCGGTGGGAGGTGCCGGACACGGATCGCGGCCTCGTGACCGAGGTCGTCGAGCTGACGCTGCGCGGCTCGCGGGCGGAGGCGCCGGCGAGCATCGTCGAGCCGCTGCTCATCTCGGACCTGCCCGTCTTCCTCCGCTGGCGCGGCGAGCCGCCGTGGGGCGCGCCCGAGCTCGAGCAGCTCGTCGGCGTCACCGACCGGCTGATCGTCGACTCGACCGAGTGGGAGGACGTGCCCGATCCGTACCCGCGGCTGGCCGAGCTCTTCCCGCGCTGCGCGTCCTCGGACATCGCGTGGGCGCGGACGTCGCGCTGGCGGGAGCATCTTGCGACGCTCTGGCCGGGGATCGCGGAGGTGCGGACGGTTCGCGTGCGCGGGACAACGGCGCAGGCGTGGCTCCTCTGCGGCTGGCTGCGCTCCCGGCTGCAGAGGAACGACATCGCGCTCGAGCACGATCCCGCTGAGACGCTCGAGGGCGTGGCGCTCGACGGCGAGGCCGTGCCGCTGCCTCCGGGCGACCCACCGGCGCCGAGCGACGTCCTCTCGGACGAGCTCGAGCGCTTCACTCCCGATCCGGTGTACGAGGCTGCGGTTCTCGCGGCGACCGCCTAGCCGCCGTGGACGACGAGCTGCGGGAACGGCTCGGCGCGGCGGCCTATGGCCGCGTCGGCTTCGCCGCCGACTACGACCGCTACCGGCCGCGTCCACCGGCGGCGCTGCTTGAGCTGCTGCCCGCACTTGCCGGCGTCGAGCGGCCGCGGCTCGTGGTCGATCTCGGCAGCGGCACCGGATTGTCGACGCGCTTCTGGGCCGACGTGGCCGACGTGGCCGTCGGCGTCGAGATGAACGAAGCGATGCGGGACTTCTCCGAGGAGGCGACGGAGGCGCCCAACGTGCGGTACGTCCGAGCATCCGGAGCTCCTCCGGGAAAGCGGCCACGAACGTCCGCGGTTGCCGGCGGAGGCAGACGGGCTCGAGGCGGGCGCCCATTTCCGCGCCGTGCGCGACTTTGTCCTCCACTCGACCGAGGACGGAGACGGTGAGCGACTGCTCCGGTTCGCGCTGAGCGAGGGCAGCCAGAGAATGCTGCTCGAGCAGGGGCTGGGCGAGGACGAGATCGGGCTCGACCGGCTGCGCGAGGCGTGCGCCGTGCTGCGCGATCCGGTGCCGTGGTGGATCGGCTACCGCCTCTGGCTCTGCCTCAAGTAGCGAGCCGCTGCGCGAGCAGCCTCCCGGCGGCGAGGACGCGGGCGTCGTCGCCCGCGCGAGCGGCCAGCTGCACCGAGGCCGGCAGTCCATCCTCCCCCGGACCGCATGGGAGCGCGAGCGCCGGCCAGCCGAGTGAGCTGAACGGATAGGTGAGCGAGGTGCCGCCGGCGCGGATCTCGAGCTCGTCGACGTCCGCGGGCGGCGCGACGAACGGAACCGTCGGGGTCACGACCAGGTCGAGCCCGCCCACCGTCTCCGCGACGCGCGCCCGGTACTCGGCCCGCTCCCGCTCGGCCGCGGCTGCCTCGGCGTCCCCGACCTCCAGGCAGCGCTCGATCTTGCCGCGGACGT